>JAITIY010000067.1 GCA_031279185.1 Holosporales bacterium | reverse complement strand
CGGGAATATCTGCGAAAAAGCGTGAAATGAGAGATTGCATGGAAAAATAAGAAAACTTACAAAAATATAGCGCAAATTACAAGCCGTTGCTTGAAGGTTTTTTCATGCGTAGGCCCTGTACACCTTGGCAAGTAGCCTTGATTTTTATTTTATGTACAGTTACGATACAGTCGGTATTGTTGTTTGCTGGACAGAAATGGATTGTCCTTATGCTTGTAAAGGGTCTCAGCGCCATTCATCTAGATTAATCGCTGTGCAGCTTCTTTATCAAATTAAACAATCTGACATTTCAGTTGATGATGCGATTGTTCAATTTAAAAATTGGATTGACTGTGATGAAGATGAGGTTAATTCCTTGCAAACTAATGTTAAAAAGAAACGTGCATTGAAAAAAATTGATATCGCTTTTATAAATACACTAATTCAGGGTGTTATTGATTATAAAAACGATGTGGATGGTTGTTTAAGCTCTCATGTGTATTCAGATTTTAAAAGGTTGCCTATTGTTTTGTTATGCGTATTAGAACTTGCTGTGTATGAGCTTTTATACGAAACAATTCCACCACAAGTCGTTATTAACGAATATATCGAAATTACAAAATATTTTTTTAATGAAAAAGAGCAATCACTGGTAAATGGTTTGTTAGATGCAGTTAATAAATGTGTGAAGCATAGATGTTCATAAGTTTGTTGTGCATGTTGTGTGAAAGTTAACGTTCAAGCAAAAAACTTAAAGAAGAGGATAATTCTTGCAAAGTTAGTTCAACAACGTTATCTGCAGTAGCGTTAGGCACATATTTTTGCAAATAAGTGGATGAAATAATTTCTTTTGGAGCGGAAACAAGATTTATACCAATGCCAACGATAACGTACCGCTCTACTATTTCAATAAGTACACCACTTACTTTTTTTTGGTTCATAAGGACGTCATTTGGCCATTTTATAGAAACTGGAACTGCAAAATTACATATTTTCATTAAACTTTTGGCTATTCCAGTCCCGACAGCCACGGATAATTGTGAATGAGGACAGTCCTTACTAAGTGGGAAAATAACAGACATAAAAATATTGCCATTAAGTGAAACCCAAGTATGATCACCTGTGCCTCGCCCTTTTACTTGTGAACGGCATAAAATAACGTTATACGGCAAAAACTCGCTCCAAGGGTTTTGTATGATTTTTTGCCTAGCGAAAGTATTTGTACTATCGAGTTCGTCAAATTTTTCTATATGAAAACGTATCTCTGTTTTTTTGTTCATGATCAGTTTGCACACATCAATCATCGCGATTTAAGCAGAGTATAATATACATTGCGCTAACTCAGACTTTTTATAATGGGATTTTGTAATTTTTACGAAAAACTCTTGATTTCTTAACGACAAAACAATTACGGAAACGTTAAGTTTCGTCGGTGCTAATCGCGATAAAGTTTTAGAGTGGATGAAAAAACTTTTGCGGAACACGACAGAACACTTAGTTTTGATAGATTAGAATCATTTTTTTAGTGCAAACGAGAACGTGACAATTAACGAAATGGGATACAATTCGTACAGAATTTTTTATGAACAGATTCGACTGACGTTTTGTCCATGGTATGATTCACCAAAACGCACAGCTTTTGGTACAATATCGCACAAATAGTGTATTGCTCGCTCCGGGATTTGCCCGGATTGTAAAACTGAATCTCGATATCAAGCTTCGTTCAATCATCGCATGCACTACAGTAATCGAACTACTTCTCTTTATGAAACATTATTTGTGTGTTGTGTAGCAAATACGTTTGAATATCTTCACATTATTTGTATGTTATTTTGTTAGTATTTTTCATTTTTTTCGAGTTAATCGTTTCTTTTTTGGTTTACTTTTAACATTGTTTTTGCTCACGTAACGTCGTCGTATTTTATAAACACGTGGTTTGCGTATTTTCCGATGCGGTATAGCACGTTTTTTCGGCAGACTTGTTTCAAACTTTGTTTTAAAGGATTTCCAGCTACTTTTTGCTGTTAATGGAACGCTTTTTAATACTGTTTTTTGTACGTTCGTACTTTTACTTATTACATTTTGTTTATTAATTCCTACGATTTTCTCATTATTTGGAATAGTGTCATCTACGAGAATTTGAATTATAGGTTGTGGTATTAAATTTATATTTTGTTGAAAATATGCCATTTCATTTTTTATGTCTTCATCTGTTTGATTGTCTTCATCTGTTTGATTGTCTACTTCTCGTATTTTATTTTTTAATTTATTGATTTTTCGTTGTTGTATGTTGATCCACTTAACACAATTGTCATTTTTGGAATAATCGATTTTATTTTTTTTATCTGAAGAAAAATCTATCTGTGCAGTATTTGGGGCTTTTTCTTTAGTTAATTCTTCATGTGATTTTTCAATTCCATCTTCATTTAAAATTTGCTTGGAAGTTTCCTTCGGCTCTGCCTGTGACAACACAGTATTTATTTGAGCACTTGTTTGCGTAAGTACAGACTGCGGAAATGATTTTGGTGCATGCTCTACATCTTCCTTCTTTTCCTTTACGTTATGTATTTGTTTTTGTGTTTTATCTTTTTTGTCAAAAATACTTTGCGGTGTAATGCGTTCTTTTTGTTTGATTAAAATGTCAGCAGCGTTCAACGTTTGTTGCGGATTGTCTTCGTTTTCATATATATTTTCAAGCTTTGGTTTTTTCTCGCTGAGATACTTTTTGCTGTAGTCTTTTGGAATACTCAACGGTGCTAATGGTATAACGTCAAACTCATTTGGACCATGATGCCCTATCTTTAAAATAGATTTAATTGACTCACATCCAGTAAATGCCACAAATGTAGCTAACAATAAAATATTTTTGACGTACAAACGTACCGCCACTGCTGCAAGCCTCCCCTAACTATATCTAGTTAAAATGCTATCACATTTTTAATTAACTGTTGTTATGTACCAATAAATAAGGTTAGTTCAAAATGTGGCTCAACAGTAAGGTACATTCGCTCGTGGATGTGAAGTGTTCTTGCAAGCATTAGTCAAAACAGTAAAAATGAGCTATGAAATTATGAAATAAACTCACTAACCATGTCGGAGTACATAATAATTCTACATTGCACATTAGACATAAAGCATGGCATTAAACGTTGTTTTATTTGATCGTGGCATTTTAATAATTTATTAAACTCAGCTTGTGACAGAATTTCGCTTTCTCTTTTTATCGTGATACGTTCAAACAAAACAACGCCAGGAATTCGTTCTATAAGTTGAGCGAGAAAGTTTATTATGTGTTGATCTCGCATGGATTTTAAGGTCATTGTTAGCGATAATGAAAACAACTCTGCGTTTTTCTCAACAACTCCAGTTTTTTGCAATGAGTACTTAACCTCAGTCACACGGTTCTCATTTTTAATATCAGTTAATAATTTTGAAAAAGTAGTAGATGGACAAACTATCCAAGTTGGATTGCTGTGTACGCCGATGGATTTTAATTTCTTTTGGCATAAAGTATCGTTTTCCTTGAGCTTCTGTACTGTTTCTTGTCTTTGGATTATTTCTTGCGTTCTTATGTGCGCTTTGTTCTTGATATTTTTTGTACTATTCCACAAGCATAATGTTACGCTCGATACGCAGATAGAAAATCCAAAGTAAGCTATTAAATATCTGTTTCCTAGTATTTGCAAATAATCAATATATTTAACACAAGTTTGTTTTATAAGTTTAATCTGAATTAATTTATTATTTTTCATTTTTTCTCACATTTTCAGTTATTGTGTTTTTTCGCTATTGTTCGTTGTATTGAAGCCGATAAACATTAGCGTACGTTTGATCGCGCTGATCATTCTCACTAAATGATATTTTTAAACAAATATTTTTAGAGCTTATTTCAGTTTTCGCATTAAAAGTTTTGTCAAAATTTTCAGCTAATGCATTTTTAGTAATAGCCAACGTTTCTTTGCTGTACTTGTGTAAAATGTTTACAATTCTACCTTTGTTACTATCCTTGTAAATAGCAAAAGGAGATAATTCAACTGTAATCACCAAATTAGTGCCGTGTATTTCGCAAGACATCATATTTAAAAATTGTCCTTTATGTGCAGCTGCGAATACAGCGAAAAGCACTTGTAATGAATATTGCTGAGACCAATTTTGAGAAGCTTTGTATTCTGATAACGCTATAAGCATTTTTTTTTGGTTAAGTTGATTTTCTAGTAACGATATTTCGTCTTGCGATGCACAATATGTTGAATTTTGTGATTGTACTTGATTACATTTTTCTGAGTGAAAGATGTAATAGTTGTGTATTGACGCTAGTATTGCCAAACTACTGCAAGAAACTGCAGCTAATCCAGTACATTTTGGAAGTAAATACATATTGTGCAAAAAAGAAGTTTTCGGATGATATATGTATTGTTGGAAATCTCTGTTAGCAATAAATGAATCAAATCTTGCACAATTTAATTGAGTTGAAATACTTTCGTGTAATGTCCAATCCAAATCCTTTTCGTGTAATATCGTGATCGCATCACCGGCAGTGTACGAAGATCGACTTAAATATTGAAATGTTTGTAGAATTTCAGATGGATCTTCCACTTCGCGTACTATAACCAAATGTGCGTTTAAGTACACGGCTAAGGTAATATGCTCGTTGCTTTTATAAATTACACAACACCATTTTGTCTTAATGCTAGCATTCTTCATCGCATTTCTCGAAATTAAATTTTGCGCTATATCTACCTTTCGAAGCGGAATTTTATACTGAATAATTTGTTGTAAAATGCGTTGACTTGCTGTTGATAGATTACAAGTTGTTAATGCAAATTTTTTATTATTGCTATACTTGATATATTTTGGACCTATAAGTAATGTTTCTAGCGTAGTGCTCTTTTTCTTTAACGACTTCTTTAATGAAAATTTGTCATGAAAAAAAAGTTTATCAACAGGAATAAACTCACAATCGACAACTGTTACGTCCAAGATTACTGAAGCCCAGGAAATGTTATATTTGTTTAAAATTAAATCTAAATCAATATCCGTCGAATTATATCGAACAGTTATACGTTTACTACAATAGATTGAAATGTCGATGTTATTTTTTTCAACGTAAACTGATAAATTATTCATCGCTACCTCCAAACAATTAATGATTCTACATATTTTGTGATGGCACAAGACGATTCGTTTTTTTATCGCGGTATGTGTATTGGTTGTGTTAGTTTTTCTGCCACAATTTGATTCGCATTATTAAACTTCTTTCGTCATTCTTCAGAAGCAGAGTTTTTGGATGTTTTTTGTATGACAATAATTGGAAATTGTAATGATGCCACCGCTGTCAGTGGCTTAGCGGTACTCCCGCCTTCCGCTAGGTTAATAACCGCATTGTTTCAGATATTTCTCTGTCAATGCAGTAGCTCCGTGT
Organism: Holosporales bacterium; assembly: GCA_031279185.1. GTDB lineage: Bacteria > Pseudomonadota > Alphaproteobacteria > BNTO01 > BNTO01 > JAITIY01. The sequence continues at coordinate 5,942 of JAITIY010000067.1, read as the reverse complement.
TTTTTACTGACCAGTTGTTTGACTTTTTTGTGATGTTGCCGTGAGTATTGTTATGTAATTTTCAGTTACTAATGCTATAGTGTTTTCTATGTTAACCGCTATCAAGATGTTATCTTCTTTATTCGGGATATTATTACAAAAAATGACTTGACTTTGCCATGAAATTATTGCATCATTAGTTCCTAGTCGTTGTTCTGTTGCTTTTATATTTGTGCCTTGTATGATGAATAAGGTAAGGATGATTGTGAGTTTTATGTTATTTTGGGGGACCGTTCAATCCAAAAAACACACCTCAGATATAGGGTTCGGTTGGTTGGTGATTACGAAGCCTAGGTTGCGAGAGGGTTGGCGTTCGTCCGATTGTGACATTACACCGATTGCAGTATCGGATTTGATAAATTCAAAAAATTTATGAGCAGATTTTTTTTATACAAAACCGCAAAAAAAGATTTGTTGGGGAGCATCTCAATGTGCCGTAGCAACGTTTCGATGCTTAAGAGCTTAATATGAATTGTGTCGGACGTATTTTTTTAATATGTATTAGTATTAATATGTTTATTATTTGATCTTATCTTAACATCAACATGGTCTGGCAAGCGCGTATTGTCACTTTATTCCCAGAAATGTTTCCTGGGCCCTTGGCACATTCATTAGCAGGCCGAAGTCTTCGCAACGGTGTCTGGCATTTATCGACAACACAAATTAGGGACTTCGCATCGGATAAGCATCGATCTGTTGATGACAACGCATATGGACCAAATGTTGGTATGGTGCTTAAAGCAGATGTAGTCCACAATGCGTTGGCGGCGGCAGTAGACCAATTTCATGGGACACCGCAAATTTTATTTATGACGCCAAAAGGTGTATTATTAACGCAGCATGTTGTGCGCAAGTTGGCGCAGTCTGATGGTGTGGTAATTTTGTGTGGCCATTATGAAGGTGTAGATGATCGAGTAATTAAATTTTGGAAATCAGCACACAATTTACAAGAAATCAGTTTGGGAGACTATATACTATCTGGAGGAGAAGTCGCAGCGTTGGCGTTGGTTGATTCATGCGTTAGATTACTGCCAGGTGTTGTACATAACAAAAACTCGTTGGTACAGGAAAGTTTCGAACTAGCATTGTTAGAATTTCCTCAGTATACTAGACCGTATGAGTGGCAAGGAGCGAAAGTGCCGGAGATACTGCTGTCTGGCAATCATAAAGCGATTGCGGCGTGGCAACAAGAACAAGCAGAAGAGATAACCAGGATCTGTCGGCCTGATTTGTGGGAATTGTACATTAATCAAAAGAAAAACAAAACGTGCGCGGAGGATGTATGAATTTGTTGCAGCAAATAGAACAAGAGCATGTAGCGAAACTATCAAGCGGTAAGGTTTACCCACAATTTAGAGCAGGAGATACTGTCCGCGTACACATCAAAGTTGTTGATAGCGGTAAAGAGCGAATCCAAGATTTTGAGGGTGTGGTTATTGGTCGCAAGAATCGTGGAATTAATTCATCGTTTCGTGTACGCAAAATGTCATTCGGTGAAGGTGTTGAGAAGGTATTCGCGTTATACTCACCGAATATTACAATTGATTTAGTTCGGCAAGGAAGAGTTCGTCGTGCAAAATTGTACTATTTGCGTCAAAGAACAGGGAAAGCTGCTAGAATCGCGCAATTGAATAAACGCCGTGGACATACTTACAACAATGCTGTAAATACTAAAGACGATGCATCTTAGTGCTTAAGAGAGGTTGTTGATATTTTTGGTTGACAAAAAATACTCATCTCTATGATTGAAGTTGAACGCTTTCGTGATCTTGTCGCGATGGTTGATTTTAGAAATCAACACGTTGCTGTTGCTGTGTCTGGTGGCTCAGACAGCATGGCGCTGACGTTACTACTCGATGAATACATACGCGACACGTCTTTATCTGCGCAGTTGACTGCATTAACTGTTGACCATCGTTTACCAGAAGCACCAGACAACGTGACGTACGTTAGTAAATGTATGGCAGTACGCGGAATTACACACGAAACACTTGTCTGGCAACATAAAAATATTCAAACACGAATAGAAGAACAAGCAAGAATTGCGCGATACGAACTACTAACTAAATATTGTATAGCACATAACATTTCTATGTTATTTGTTGCGCATCAAGCATTAGATCAAATTGAAACATTTGTAATGCGGTTGATGCGTGGTTCAGGCATAACTGGATTATGCTGTATGAGGTCTATGTCTATTTATAATGGAGTCACTATTGTACGTCCTTTATTAGATATTTCGCCAAACGAGCTAAAAGATACACTCAACAGGTTTAATCAATCATATGTAACAGATACGGGAAATTTGTTAGAAAGGTTTGAACGAGTACGTATCCGCAAAACACTAACGCAAATGTGCGATTTGAATATTCCAGGTGCAGTACGTTCAATTCAAAATTTACATCAAATTGATCAACAAATAGAATCTGCGGCAATATCATTTATTGACAAATATGTTGCTGATTATTGTTTTCATAAAAATGATTTTTTGTCACTAATGCCAATGGTCGCACATAGAGTCCTGAAGATTTTGTTAGTGTGTAAATCTCAAAATTTTTCCCCAGTGTCGTATAAAGTTTTGGAAAATTTATACAATAATATTACACTAAATAGTTTTGCCGGCATAACTTCGCATGGTTGTTGGATCCGTTGTGTTAAGACTAACTATATTGCTGTTGAAAAAGAACCTGGACGACGTAATGTTCGTACATGCTAATTGTCACAAATGGACGCATTTAGCTAACACAAAGTGCAGCTAACTGTCGCAGCTCTTTGTATTGGCATTATATAAGTCGCGTAATTAATTTTATAGATTAATATCGTAAGATTGTTGATAAGTACGGCTCTTCGCCTGTGTTTCGAGACTTCTGCTACAAAATCTTTTTGGATTTGGCATAATTTCTATACGGCTTTTGCTAATTCAACAAATTGCGCAACAGATAACGTTTCAGGTCTTGCTTCTTCTTCAATGTTCAGTCTGTTTAATATATCCACAACATACTCGCGCGACCATAAGTTAAGTAACCCGTTTCGAATTATTTTCCTTTTTGTTTGAAATACTGCTTTAGTTAGTATTGATAATTTTTGGCTGAGTACGTAGTCGATCTTTTCTTTAGGAATCATCCTAATCACTGTAGAATGTACTTTTGGTGCTGGATGAAAAGCTCCTGGTGGCAGCGTCATTATTCTGTTCACAGTTGTTAGATATTGTGAAACTACAGATAACCTGCCAAAAGACTTTGTTCCGGGATGCGCTAGTATTCTATCTGCCACTTCTTTTTGAAACATTAATGTTAAACATACAATACCATGCAAACTTTTAAACAAATTCAACAAAATTGCTACACTAGCATTGTATGGTAAATTCGCTATGACTTTTGTTGGTCCATATCGAGTATAATGCGCAGAAAAATCATAACTTATTGCATCTGCATGTATAAAAGTTACATCCTCTGTTTGCAAAGCGTTTATGCAATTTATATCTTTTTCTATCGCGATTAATTTTATCGGGTTCCTATTCAAAATTTCATAAGTTAATCCTCCGGGTCCTGAACCAATCTCCGTAATGACGTTCCCGGATATTTCCCCTGCCGCATCAACAATTTTCCGCAAAATACTAGTATCTGTTAAAAAGTTTTGACCAAACGCTTTTGATCGTCTTTTATTTTGCAACAAACAATGTTCGCGTATTATCTGCGAAACTTTTGTTGCTGGTGCTTTTTGTATTTTCATTTACGTCATGTTGTGTAATCAAGCTGGCTGTAATTGTATTAGTGTTCTGTTTTTGAAATCCTTACACAAACGTTCCGCATACATTGCCTTTTTGTTATGTTCCAACATTTGCTGAACAGAAACTTTATCTATTTTCAGCTGAATCGGGCTTGATTTCTTGTCGATTAACCAAATCACCTCAATTGATTTTCCTGAAAAAAATGCACCAGCTCGTTTCCCTACTTGAGCAGTTGCTAGCTCTTTTGGAATTGCCGCCAGTGTCGTTGTAATAGAACGTGCCGTCAAGCCGAAGTCCTTAGCTATCTCACGCAATTCTTTTTCAGAAGTACTTTTCGTCAATGCGTCTATCTTGCTTTGTATTTGAACTTGCTCTGCATTTTTTGTCGATGGATCAAATGGAACAGAAACAACGCACAAAACGATTCGTGTTTCACTATATGGAGCGCATCCTGGTTGTTTGATATCGTTCAAGAAAAAGATTTTATACTCGCCATCCCGTATCTTGACAGGTTTAGAAAATGTACCTACATCCAAACTTTTGATTGTTTTATTAGATACTTCATCGAGTTGGCCATCAACAACCCATCCAACGTAACCACTATCTTGTGATGTTGTTGATTGACTCAGTTGCTGAGCCATGGTTTGGAAAACTCTAATTGCTGGTTCGCTCTCGCTTTGACGTGTCAATTCACTATGGGCTTTTTCGGCAGCGTTTTGTGCTTCTACCTTATCTTTTGAATTAAATACAATTTCTAAAACAGAATATTGCGTTTTTTTATCATTTTCTTTTATCTTAGCTATTTCTTTATTAATTTGTTTTTCTGAAACACGAGTTAATTCCTTTGGTGATGCTGACATCACTATATACGACGTGATAAGTCGTGCTCTGATTGTTGCTACCAAACTATTATAAATTCCGTACTTTTCGATTAATTTTACAAAATCAGCTATTTTAAGGCCAAATGTTTTTGCGTAATCTTCCAAGCAACTGTAAACATTATCGCTGTTAACATCTATTTTAAATTGTATCGCCATTTGTTCTAACACGGCTTCATCGATTAGTTTCTGAATTACTTGTAAACGAATATTTTGGATGAATCGAGTATCGTTTTCTTTGCCAGAAAACAATGCAATCATTTTACATCGATTGTCTACATCAATGTTTGTGACAACATCTTTCCCTACTTTCGCTACAATTATCGCATTGCGTTCAACGCATGCTGCTTCGTTTGTAACGTATGTTACGCTTAACAAAAATACAACATGACAAAAGCTGACTAGTCGCGAATGACCATTTGTAAATGTCAACTTTTTTTTCGTCATTAAATAACTGAACATTACGTTTAAATAAAATTGTGCTTTATGCATTAAACAATCACAGACATAACACTTATGGCACTCAGAGTAGTACATATACGACAGTTTGTGAATTTTTATGTTTTATATAAACACCCCACGGCTCTTTATTTTGCCTGTAAAATCTGTAAAATGCGTGAAGGTTGTTCCACAAAAAACTACGAATCGTGCGGATTTCATCAGGCAGTATAGTTCAAGTTTCAGATAAGATTATCGCTCATTTAAGGCGAGTTCTCCCTTCAGTTGACATCAGGATATTAAGAAACATTGGTGACGTGGTGGCTTGGGAGTTATGCACGCAAACCGTTAACACCGGGAAATGGATATTGGCATGAAACAGGACATCCAGAACCGTGGGTTGTGGTGATGGATGATGAGCCAACACAGGCTAAAATCCTGGCTTACAGTATGCGCTGGGGCATTGAATGCCTTTTTTCTGATTTAAAAGGGCAAGGGTTTGATCTAGAGTCGACGCACATTCGAGACGTAAAGCGGATTGAAAACCTGATGTCGGTGCCTGAAAGAAGTGAGCCCTTATGAGCCCTTAGTGTAAAAATCATGCGGTCAGCATCGCAAGTACAGTATAATTAACTTAGTGTGGGTACAGTTCGAGCATACGCAATGATTAATTTATTAGATCCGAAGCTTGATTACATTTTTAAGACAATATTTGGTAAAGATGACAAAAAACCGTTATTGATTTCGTTTTTGAATGCGTTGTTTAAGGGGCGGCCGCGTATAAAAGACATAACGCTGGAAAATACGGATATCTCCAAAATCCTGGAAACAAACAAAGCCAGTCGTCTAGACGTTAA
>JAITIY010000049.1 GCA_031279185.1 Holosporales bacterium | reverse complement strand
AAACTGGCACGTATTTACAAAAGTTTTTATAAACTATTTCCATATTTATCGAAGAAACAAACGACAACTCTACGCAGTCTATACAATTAAACTTGCATTTTACGCTATCTCTATAGTTGTTCTTTATGTTAGGGAGTAAATGGAGTCCGAACGTTTCACAATAAACAGATGTTGTCTGCAAGTTAATGTGCCCATGCAACACAGCGAATTACATGTATATAGTAATTGTTAATTTCTCAGAAACTAGCCATAATGTTCAGAATATAAATTATTTTTTTGAATTAATGGAGATTTTTCGCAATGGAAAGCGTTGAAATGATGGAAAGTATGGCAAAAAGTAGTGACGAGAATGTTAGTAAAATTTCTTCAGAAGAATTAAAGGCATTTATTAATAGACTGGAAAAATTAGAAGATGAAAAAAACACTATTTGCGGATATATTCGTGACGTTTACTCAGAGGCGAAAGCCGAAGGATTTGATCCAAAAATTATGCGCAAAGTACTAAAAATACGTAGCATGAAGTATGAAGAAGTTCTTGAAGAAGAGGAATTAGTAGAAACATATATGCAAGCGCTTAAATCGTGATTAATAACAAGTGGCACACATGTCTAACGAACAGTCCCTGACACCTACAATGCAACAATATGTAGATATAAAAAAGCAACACCCAGACAGTTTGTTGTTCTATAGGTTAGGAGATTTTTTTGAACTATTTTTTGAAGATGCAGTGATTGCCGCTAGAGAACTTGATATTGCGCTAACTACACGATGCAAGCAAAGCGGCAAAGATATTCCGATGTGTGGTGTGCCAGTGCATGCATATGAGTTGTATATATCAAGACTGATTCAAAAAGGGTACAGAGTTGTTATTTGTGATCAAATTGAAACAGCAGAAGAGGCGAAAACGCGCGGAGCTAAAGGGCCTCTTGTGCGTGATGTAACTCGTATTGTGACAAGCGGAACAATTACAGAGGACGGATTACTTCCAGCTGAGAACAATTACATTGCAACAATATCAATGCCAAACAAAAACGTTGTAGCTGTCGCGATTGCAGATGTATCTACTGGATTTTTCGGAATTGAATCTGTATCGACTAAGTGCATTTGTGAAGTTTTAACAAAATGGTCACCAGTAGAAATCGTCGTATCTGATGATATGTTCACAAATATGCAACAAATTCTTGATCGATGGAAAAGTAAACTAACGATTTTGCCGACTACTCGTTTTAACACAATAAATTCATCACATTTGTTAACATCAGTTTACAACGTACGCTCGTTAGATATTTTTGGGCTTAAATATTCTCATGAATTACAAGCGGCTGGTATATTAGTTGATTACGTAATGTCAACTCAATATTGTAAAAATCTATCTTTATTACCTCCAAAAATAATTTACACAAACGAATATTTGTCAATTGATGCAGCTACACGTCGTAATTTAAGTCTAACCGAATCATACTCAGAGCAGAAAAATAGCTCATTGTTTGCAACATTAAATAAAACACAAACCGCTGCAGGAAGACGTTTACTCCTAAAATGGCTCTCCTCCCCATTGCTTAATATTTCACAAATAGAATCTAGACTTGATGATATTGAATTTTTCACAAAAAACACTGCATTATCGAAGCAAATTAGCAATTTTTTAAAAAATGTACCTGATATTGAACGAACAATGTCTCGTATTGCAATTGGACGTATGATCCCAAAAGACATTGGCATAATACGTTTCACGCTTAATCAGTGGCACATTATTCAATCGACACTTGAAACAATCGATGCATTACCATCACGATTAAGAGTTACAACAGATCTAACACCATTGTTATCTGAAATAACGACGGCTTTTAATGAAGATTTACCAACATCCGTTAAAGATGGCAACCTTATTGTCGATGGTTTCGATAGTGCATTAGATGATATACGAAACATCAAAGATAATGTCGAAGCGAATTTACAAAGCTTGCAAAATAAATACATACAACAGACAGGTATTTATAATTTAAAGATCGGCAAAAATAATATCTGGGGGATATACATTGAGATTAATTCATCTCAAAAAACTAAAGTACCTTTTGATTTTATACATAAACAAACTTTAACTAACTGCATACGCTATACGACAAATGAATTAATGGAATTAGAACAACGTATTGATAATGCGTATACTGCTGCATTAAATAGAGAAGTGCAAATATTTGAAGAATTCGCTTTAAAGATTTTAGTAAAACGCGAGGAGATATCAGTCGTATCCGAAATATTAGCATATATTGACGTTATAACGTCTTCTGCTGAATTCTCTATAGCGAATAAGTACACACGCCCGAAATTCAGCGAAGAACCTATTCTGACGATAATTGAAGGACGTCATCCTGTTATAGAGCATGCGATAAAAAACGAAGGTTCAGATTTTGTTGTTAATGACTGTTATTTAAATAATGACTCACGCAAATTCTTACTTGTAACTGGACCAAATATGGCCGGGAAAAGCACGTACCTGCGTCAGAATGCGTTAATTGTCATTATTGCGCAGGCCGGTCTCTTTGTTCCTGCGAAGATTGCAATAATTGGCGTTGTAGATAAAATTTTCAGCCGTATCGGCGCCTCTGATGATTTAGCATCAGGAAGATCTACATTTATGGTTGAAATGATTGAAACGGCCACGATTTTAACACAAGCGACAGCACAATCTTTAGTAATTTTGGATGAAATTGGTAGAGGAACTGCTACATATGATGGATTATCGATAGCGTGGTCTGTTAGTGAGTATATGTATGAAAAAATTCAATGTCGTACATTATTTGCAACGCATTATCATGAATTGACATTGTTGGCTGATGCATTTAATGGTGTCGTTCCAGTTACTGCTTCGATACATGAATGGGAAGATAAAATAATTTTTCAACACAAAATAATTGATGGATGTGCTCAAAAATCTTACGGAATACACGTAGCGCAACTTGCTGGATTACCTAAAGAAGTAATTCATAGAGCGACTGAGTTGCTTAAACTATTTGAAGCTGAAGTTGATGTGCAACCAAAAAATCAAAAAGTGATACGTAAGCATATTAATAATTTACAAAAAACGTTGTTTTAGATCTTAACACCACACATATCAAAAATACTCCAAGTTCATCTCAACACCCCACGGCTCTTTATTTCGCCTGTAAAATCGGTAAAATGCATAAAAGTTGTTCCAAAAAAAAACTACGAATCGTGCGTATTTCATCAGGCAGTATAGTTCAAGTTTCAGATAAAATTGTCGCCTTTTCTTATTTAAAATGGCGAGGATTTGATCTAGAATCGACGCACGTTCGAGACGTAAAGCGGATTGAAAAAATGATCGCCGGCAAGTTTTGAAACATTTGGGGTGTTAAGCAAACGCACATAACACTGACCTTTTCGAAAATATGTGTGATACAATTACTTGCGGATGTGGTTTTTGTTGTTGGTATTAGGAGCTTGTTATGGGAGTTAGAAGGGATTCGTCGTTACGTATGGTAAGCACGACATCTAGAGATAACGGATTACGACGTTATATGTCAAAAGTGTATGGATATATGTGCATAGGTTTGTGTGTATCAGGTGCCATTGCGTATGCTGCTTCCACTAACTTGGCGCTTATGTCAGCGATATTTCAAACGAAGTTATATTGGTTGGTGATCGCAGCGCCAATGCTTCTTGTGGTTGTTATTAGTTCTGCTTTTCAAAAAATGTCTCCTAGAACTGCTTTATTTGCGTTTATCGGATTTGCCGCGGCAATGGGGTTGTCGTTGTCATCGATATTCCTGATATACAGAATTGATAGCATCGTCTCTGTTTTTGGCGTAGCTGCTTCACTTTTCGCCACAATGTGTGCATATGGATACCTGACAAAAAGAGATTTAACATCTTTTGGGTCATTTTTAATGATGGGTGTTTTTGGTTTGCTAATAGCGTTGTTCGTTAACGTGTTCATGCGTAATTCTCTTTTAGATTTAGCGCTGTCAGCCGTTGGTGTTATAGTATTTACAGGACTCACTGCATATGATGCTCAAAAGATTCGAAATGTATATTATATGGGCCTGGATGATCAGCTAGTCGCAAAATCTGCTGTGTTCGGTGCGTTGAATTTGTATATAAACTTCATCAACATGTTCATCGCAATGCTTCGCTTATTTGGTAGTAGAAAGTAAGGTTGAGCCGGAGTACCATAATGCAAAAAAATAGTTTCTATTTAATACCGTTTTTGTTGCTGACGGCATGTGTGACAATTCCAGGTTCAACGGATTACCAAGCTGGCTCTATTGGATATCCTCAAGTGACATTGCGAGGAATCGTTGTAGGCGTTCGACAAGTAAAAATAACAGACGCCAGCAATACTGGTGTCGGCACTGCTATTGGTGGTGGTGCTGGCGCCGCGTTGGGCGCTCTCGTTGGTGGATCGAATCATCGTCTTTTGGGTGCAGGCGTTGGCGGCGCTGCTGGATTGCTTGGTGGACATTTGATCGGAAAGAAAACGTCAGTGAAGCCAGGACATGAATATCAAGTGCAGGCTGATAATGGGATTTTGTACACAATCGTTCAAGGACCTGATGTCGTCTTAGCAGAAGGCCAGCGTGTAATTATTACGTTACCAACAAAAGGTACTGCAGGTCGTTTAGTGGCGTATTGACCTTATGTCATAGAATTGGAATGATAAAAACCACATTGTATCGCATCGAAGAACGAAAGATAGCTGACTGATGCTTCGTTCGTATGCAAAGAAGATCCGACTACGGTATCACTGCAGTCGCGTGTGGATGTTGTTCAATTGGGTCCCGCGACTTGTTTCAATGCAGGCCACACCTGTCAACATATGGGAAGGGGACCCCGTTATAGGGACCTCGTTTGTAAACGGATTTATTGTATGGAAAGAGAATCAATGGCGGCTGTATCAACAGCAATGGGCGGAGCCGAAGGATATATTCGCTAAATCAAATTGTTTGAACAGTGTAGCCCGTTCGTTCGTATGGCTCCGAGATTTAACAGCGACAGGGGATGTTTCCGCAAGAAGAACGGCACGTCGCATAATAGAACACTGGTGCGTCAGCAAAGCACGATATACAAAACCTAGACACAAAATCGATGAAATGTTTATCTCAGCGACAAGGTTATCAAACTTTATATTGTTGTATGATTTTTTCGGGGCAAGCGCGTCAGATTCATTTAAAAAAATCTTTTTCAAAAGCATAATCAAAGAATATAGATCGCTAAAGCGGAAATATATATCTAAATGCGACAATACATATAGATTGTCAATAATAAAAACGTTCGTAGAATATAATATTTATTGTGATTATGATTCTGGCTTTTTTAATGTATTATTTAGCGAAATTGAGATTGTTATAGAGTTAATAAACGCAGAGCTTGTGCAGACAAATGTATCAGTAAACGATACGTATAAAAGGCTTTGTCTAATGATTGAGTTAAGGAATGCGTTAATTCAGTGGGAAAAGTCTTTTATGACTTATCGCGATCAAAAGTCGTTCAAATTAATTTTTTCACAACTACAGCAAACGCTTTATACAATTGCACAAATCATTCGATTTTATAGACACAGCAATGGTACGCTCTGTCAGCTAAATGAAAATGCAACGTCGAACTATTTTTTTTTCGAACCAACAAAATCGTCAAATATAGACATAGCATTATCGCAAGTAAATCATAACACTGTGTTAATAGGAAAAAGACGAAATTCAATTTTACGTTGCTCAAATAGGCAAGCCGTATTGTTTATTAGTATTCAAAATAAAGCACCAGTGCAATATCCAAATTGTTATACCAATATTATGCCAAACGTTATGAATGTTGAATGGAGCTTCCATTCTTACTGTATCGTGAGCAATGTCTTTGTCGCTATCTTGTATGAGCATCATCTGTCTCAAATCAAAAAATATAACCGACTGGATAACGTTATCGAGCATACACTAGAAACAACTAATGATGGCTCTATTTTTTGCGGAATATCAACAGATAATAACGAAACCTATGTTTTTAGACGACAGCTATGTTTTTGTAAAGAATCCATACAATGTATAGATTCGGTAGTTATATCAGACACTATAAACGATGCATTTTTAGTGTTGAATTTCGAACTGAGCAACAATTTGGTTCTTCATGAAATCAAACATGAAGAACAGTCTTTTGTTGGCGAGGTTATATTTTTTGCGCAACGAACCACACATATATACACAAAAAGCAAAATTGTATGTGTTTTCCGAATTGAGACAAAACAGTTATTTTGCATTAAAACCAAAAATAAAGAAAATAGACCAATTATTTCAATTATTACTAACATATCGCCTAGCACTACAACTGACATACATTGGTCATTTAATATTGTAAAGCAGTGAAATAAATGATTGTTCGCGACAAAAATGAAAACTGACATATCTAAACAAAACCGATTTTTAGAACAAAGTTTAATAGACTTGATTAATCTAGTTCTAAAAAATAAAAACATTCCGGCAGATAAGATTTTTCAAAATTTTTGTAAAAAATATAAAATAGGAAGCAAAAATAGGAATGATTTGTCAGAAACATTTTTTGATTTTTTGCGAAATTTTTGGAAATGTGTACATATTGCTACAAATGAAGCTAATCTCCGTACAGATCAAAGTTGTGATTTGGATGTGCTTTTTACACAAAGCACGTCATTACCTAGGAAACTATTGGCTGCGTTTTATCAATTGTGCCAATGCAATACAAGGTCATTTCCAATGTGGGCACAAGCAAATATGCATCAAGATATATGGATGCTGTTTAAAGAGTTGTTTCCTAATGAGCAAGCTGCGATTGATGCTTCTACGCGTGTTTCTACAACTGTTGATATCCGCGTTAATACATTTACTGGGATAACAAAAAGCTCTGTTATACAAAAACTTTGTGCACATGGAATGATGGTTGATGAACTTCCATTTGATGGATTACGTTTATATAAACGGTATGCACTACAAAATCTTCAATTATATAAATCTGGTGCATTTGAAATTCAAGATTTTACATCGCAGCTTGTATCATATTTATGCGGTGCAAAATCAGGGATGCATATCTTAGATTATTGTGCTGGTTGTGGAGGAAAAGCCATCGCTATGTTAAATAATTCTTGTGGTAAAGCGTTCATAACGTTGACGGATATTGATGTATCTCGTTTGGAAATTGCACGCAAACGCATTTCTCGTCTAAACAATATTGTATCTGATGTTAGGTTCGAAGACATTAACAATATTTCATCTAAATTTGACATTGTTGTTGTTGATGCGCCATGCACAGGATTTGGGACAATCCAGCGAAATCCTGGTAAAACAGTACATTTGCGTGCATTAGATGTCTGCAGATATGCTAAAACACAATCTGATATTCTTCAGAAAGCATCACATTATGTTAAAAGCGGTGGTAGGCTGGTTTACATTACTTGCTCTCCTCTTGCCTTGGAAAATGAAGATGTTGTTGAGCCTTTTATTCAGCGCAATTCAAACTTTAAATTTGTGAATCCTAATGAATTTTTGTGTCAAATTCCTAACGTCCTCGTTTGTCAAACTGCTTTGGAATGCGGATTGCGAATATCAAACTCATTTTTCTTTTCTGCAATAACTTTATGAAATAATCATTCTAGATTGTACATCTTTGCACATAAACTATATCTGGTGCGGTCGAGAAGAGTCGAACTTCCACGATATTAATCACAGCGACCTCAACGCTGCGCGTCTACCAGTTCCGCCACGACCGCAAAATGACATTGCCAATAAACAATCTTAACGTAGATTGGCCCCGTTTTTTTACTGACTACATTGTAACAATATCTGTCGCTTGAATAAAGGCGAATCGTTGTCCAAGCTTGTTGGAGCAAGTGCGGTTTTTTCTATAATAATCAACGACTACGTTCAAAAACACCGATATTCACAAAATCCTGGAAAAGGACAAAGTTAAGTTGTCTGGACATTCATGCAACAACAAATGTAACTGGCGTAGTTTAACGTATTATCACACTCAGGGACCATACACTCATCAAGGAACATATGAGGTCTTACTGCAAATAATGGAAAGCATTTGCTCACGTGAGTCACAAATAATAGTCGCACCACAAGTATCGAAATCGAACATTAAAAATTTGGCGTATAACTGTAAAACGCCAATGTTGTAATAATTACTGCAATATTTTACTATATTAATATAGATAGTAAATATGCAGTGTGTTCAGTAAATATATGGTTGTATTGGACATTGAGAAATTATCATCTCCGTTTGTGGACGGAGCAGGGCGGGATTTACGCTATGAACCACTGTATGACAAGATAAGGACTGCTAGATTTGAAGAGGATTCTTCTTTGTCTCGCGGTGTTTGGATGAGAGACCTGAAAAAAGCTGACTGGAGTGAGGTTGTCACGCTTTGTGTGAACGCGATTGAGCATGAGACCAAAGATTTGCAGATAGTGTGCTGGCTTTGCGAAGCATTGTGTAATTTACAACAATGGAATGGATTAATGCAGTCTCTTGACCTAGTTAATAATTTTTGTTGTAACTGTTGGAATTGCTGTTATCCAAACAGAGATGATTATCTAGAGCATAGAAGTCGTATTTTTGATTGGTTTGTTGATAAAATGTCAGAACGCTTGCTATTCATGCCAATTGTACGATCAAATGGTATAATTCAGCGACAACTGGACCTATCGACGTGGTTAACTGCGTTAAATTTTGATTTTGTCGCTAGAAAATCTGGCGTAAACGAGTCAAAAATACAAGAAGCAGAAAACTCAGGACAAATTACGTTGAGAAGATTTCGATTAATTACACGACAAATAGGTGTAAATGATATACTGGCTATTCACAATATTGTTGGTGACATCGCACAAAAAGTAACAACGTTATCTGCGGTTTTACAAGAAAAATGCGGTTCACAGAGTCCAAGTTTTAAGAGCTTTAACGATAATTTAGCTAATATCGCACAAATTTGTAACTTTGCATTAGACGGACGTGTCAAAATTATAGATACCACGCCAGAACTAAGTGTTGAAGAAACGCCACTGTTAAATGTTTCAGCGATTGATATGCACAAAACAAATACCAATAACGAACTGGAATCAGCTCAAATTGCACCTGTTATGCATGTTGACGAAACTCAGGAAGACGCAACTAGTAAAAATCAAACAATAGACGATGATGTTCAACTACACGTACAGGAAACTGTCTCAACGAAGAATAATGCTAGCGAAGAGGTAACTATATCGAGCAGCAAAGATGCATATAAAGCTGTTGGAGATTTGGCAGATTTCTTAATAGAAACTGATCCACAAAGCCCTGGGCCATATTTAATAAAAATGATATCTTCCTGGAGTGGTAAGCCGTTACCTGCTGTTTTAGATGATGTAGTAACTGGATCTAGTGAAGGACACAAGATATTAAAGGTATTGTCAGATGTCGTGCGGCGAGTGGTTGTTTAAGCAACGTATAACTGAGGCGAAGAAAAAGGCGATAACGTTATGTAATGGAGCGTTGGTGTGCTCTGTATTTTTATTAGTTGTTTCAGAATTATGCTTCGCACTATACAATAATGATAACTGTTGTTTGAAGTTAGCTGACTTGTTTCAACAGATTCCTCCACAAAGAAAGAAAAACAAATCCAAAATCAACGATTACAACAATATACAAAAACAGTATAATTTAGTTGTGAGGGTTCAAAAATGTGTGAATTGTAAAGATATTATTTATATAATTTATATGTTGGATGATTTTCTTAAAGTATATCATAGGTTGCTCTTACGCAAGGATATGGATAAAAAAACTAAACAGTTAGAATGGCGATATAATCATCAAGACATAACTCTATCGGAAAGTTGTGGTTGGATACCGAAGGGACGTAGCCCTTTTAATTGGCGTAGATTACAAAGTTACAATGTAGGTAACGCAAAGCAACAATCTGCTGTTATTCTTGTTGATGTTAACAAGTCGCGAAATAAAGACAAATATGATTTGCCAGCAAATGTCCCTAATCATGAATTAGATGTCCCTCCGAATGTCCCTAAAATAACGGAAGTTAGCCGGTCCAATGTCGATTCAGATAATTGTTCTTTACCTCCGGCATTGAGAGGTCTCGCGAATTAATGTAAAAAGTAACTAGCTTAATGAGCGAGGTCGGTTAGTGATTGTTTCGATTTTAACGATATTGGTGCTGCTAATTGCGGCGGCTTGCTTTTCCTCATATGAAACAGCGATCAGTATAGCATCAAAAGCAAAACTGCATCATTTAGCAAAAAATGGGACAAAAAAAGCAATTTTAGCAAAAAATCTGAAGGATCAGTTGGGATATGTAATAAATACGTTATTAGCTTGTAATACAGCTTTTAATGCTATTGCGACTTCGCTAGCTGCAAATATTTTTCTGGATTTATTTGGGAACGGTGGAGTTGTATACGCGTCGGCATTAATGACATGCCTGATTCTTGTATACGCAGAAGTTTTACCTAAATTATTCGCAATTAACAATGCAGAAAAAATTGTCATAAAAGCTGCGTACATTATGAACCTTGTACTTATGTTGTGGAAACCAGCTGCGAAATTTATTGTTTGGATTACGAAAGGAATGCTGCGCATTTTTGGTATAAACGTAAATGAGTCATCATCGTATGATGTATCAGTTGAAGAATTACGCGGTATTATAGATTTGCATAATGGCCCTGATCTGGATTCACATCAAGAAAAATCTATGCTCAAAAGCATTCTTGATCTTAGATCAGTACAAGTATCAGAAATAATGATACATCGGAAAAATGTCACAATGCTGAATGCAGATGATTCAATTGATTCTATTGTAGATCAAGTGCTTGATTCTCCGTTTTCAAGATTACCGTTATGGCAAGGGACTTTGGATAATATAATTGGCACTATTAATGTAAAAGTTCTCGTACGGGATATTCGTTCTCCGAGTAAGTTGAAAAACGTCGATATTAAGGAAATTGCACACAAACCGTGGTTCATTCCGGATAACACAGATTTGCTTGAGCAACTACAACTGTTTCGCAAACGCAGAGAGCATTTTGCTTTGGTCGTAGATGAATATGGTGCTTGGCTTGGAATAGTAACGCTTGAAGACATACTCGAAGAAATTGTTGGCGAAATAGATGATGAGCACGATATTTCAATCAGAGGAATGAGGCTTCAACCAGATAAATCCGTTATTGTTGATGGCACAGTTACAATTCGAGACTTAAACAGAGAGTTTGATTGGGATTTGCCTGATGAGTCTGCAGCAACAATTGCTGGATTGTTGATTAATTCTGTTCGAATGATTCCTGATGTTGGACAAGTGTTTATGCTGTATGGTTTTAGATTGACTGTATTAAAACGACAACGAAACCAAATTACATTAATTAGAATCGCAAAGTGTGATGATCTGCGGGTTGGTGAATAATGGCGTGGTATACAAAATCGCGAAAAGTTTGTAAGTGCGTTGTTTCTGGACAAATTCAGCATGTTAAGTGGGAACGATGTGTTTCGATGATAGCTGTGGCGACACATCTAGAATGGTTCGGCGCCTGTGCTTTGATACTATCGTCAACAAATCTTTTTGTAGTTTGGTATAAATGGTCAGACTTTTGATTTTAATACGAGATCTTTATACAAAAAACCTTGATTAAATACGAGGATACCTCTACTTTCTCAAGAGTATAGTGTACCCTTAATGAGTAACACAGTGTGGTTGGTATGGATGTGAGCGAAAAAGCAGGTACTTTAGTTATAGTTGAATCACCGGCGAAGGCGTTAACAATAGAACGTTATTTAGGATCTGGCTATACCGTATTGGCTAGCTATGGCCATGTAAGGGATCTTGTAAATAAGAGTGGGTCAGTTGATCCTGAGAATGGTTTTAAAATGGTTTGGGGTCCCACTGAACGATCTCAGCAACATGTTGATAACATTCTAAAAGCTGTAAAAAATAGCACAGAATTATTTTTGGCTACAGACCCTGATAGAGAGGGAGAAGCTATAGCCTGGCATATTTCTGAGATTATTATGCAAAAACTCAAGAAAAATTCTCCTCCAATACGACGTGTTGTTTTTCATGAAATTACAAAAACTGCTGTATTAAACGCTGTGAACAATCCGCATAACTTAGACAATCAACTTGTTGATGCATATTTAGCGAGACGTGCGCTGGATTATTTAGTTGGATACTCATTATCTCCTGTTTTATGGCAAAAATTGCCAGGATCAAAGTCAGCAGGACGTGTGCAATCTGTTGCACTTAGGTTGATTGTGGAAAGAGAACAAGACATTGAAAAATTTCAATCTCAGGAATATTGGTCAATTAGCGGAGAGTTTGAGACACCAAGGAATGAGTTGTTTGAAGCAAGGTTAGTGGTATTTGATGGAAAAAAACTTGCGAAGTTAGATATCACAAATCAAGAGCAAGCAGACAAAATTGTAACGGCATTAAAGCAATTGATTTATACAGTAAATAATGTAGAAAAAAAACAAATTAGCAGGAATCCTCATCCTCCATTCACTACATCAACACTGCAGCAAGAGGCTTCTCGTCAGCTGAGATTTGGTGCTAGCAAAACAATGCGTGTGGCTCAAAGACTCTATGAAGGTATTGCGTTGGATGGGGAATTAACTGGACTTATTACTTATATGAGAACTGACAGTGTGAATTTAAGTAAAGAAGCTGTTGCAGATATGCGTGAATTTATACACGAAATCTACGGGAAAGATTATCTTCCATCGGAAGCACGCACATATAAGACGAAAGCAAAGAATGCTCAGGAAGCTCACGAAGCAATTCGTCCAACAAGTATTTTCAGGCGTCCTGAAGATATGTCAGCGTTTTTAGATCAAGAGCATCTAGCTTTATATACTTTAATTTGGAAACGGACAGTTGCATCACAAATGGAGAACGCTGTTTTTGATCAAGTAACGGTTGAGATTGTTGATTCAAGTGAGTTAAATGCATTTAAGGCAACCGGTATAACTCAAGTATTCGATGGATTTTTACGTGTGTACCAAGAAGGTAAAGACGATGAAGATGAAGATGACAGACGCCCGCAATTGCCGCTACTGCAACAACATGATTCAACGCAATTACGCGAAGTGAATCCAGCCCAGCATTATACGCAACCTCCTCCACGTTTTACAGAGGCGAGCCTTGTCAAACAATTGGAGGAGCTTGGTATAGGTCGTCCGTCAACATATGCACCACTTATTCAAGTATTGCAAACGCGCGAATATGTGTCGTTGGAGAAACGACAATTTATTCCATCTAGCAGAGGACGTATCGTAACTGCTTTTTTGACTAACTTTTGTTTGAAATATGTAGAATACGATTTTACAGCGAACTTAGAGACAGAGTTAGACGACATCGCGGATGGAAATTTAAGCTGGATTAGCGTGATGAATGATTTTTGGGGAGATTTTTATAAAACTGTTACACAAATGAAAGAAATTCGTGTGACAGATGTTATTGATAAGTTGGAAGAAAATTTATCGACTTACTTGTTTAAAAATGAAAATAGTAAAATATGCCAAAAATGTGGAGGACGGTTAGGGTTAAAACTTAGCAAGTTTGGCGCATTTCTTGGATGTGATAAATATCCAGAATGCCAAAATAAAGTTTCTGTGTTTGGCGATGCGAATCGTCTGCAACAACGCACTTTTGAGACAATTGAGTTGGGTGTTGATAAGGACGACGGTAGCAAAATATCGCTAAGACAGGGACCATATGGTTTTTACTTGCAAATTGACAAAGCTAACCAAAACTGTGCGAGTACTAGTAAAAAAGCATTAAAACCGAAACGAATCGGTCTAGCTGCAGACGTTGATCCGGAGAGCATGACTTTAGATACAGCGCTGAAATATAAAATGTTACCTAAAATAATTGGATCATATAGCGGAGAAAGTATTCAGATCAATATTGGTAGATATGGTCCATACATAAAATGGTGTAACGTTTTTGCTTCTATACCAAAATCTTTAGATTTCTTGGAATTAACTGAGGAGGATGCAATCAAATTGATAATTGTTAAACAAGAAAAAGCCAACATAACGAAAAAAAAGACACGAAGCCGTGCAACAACAAATAAAACCCCTGTAAAAGCGGTGTCTCGTAGGCGGAAAGCATAATTTATTTTGTTTAGTCGTCGTATAATGAATGCAAAAGAATTATTTGAAAAAAGTTTGGGGTTACATGTAACCTCTGATCAAGAGATTACAGGTATATCTATTGATTCTCGTCGAGTAAATTGTGGAGAAGTTTTTGTCGCGATTCCAACAGATACTGACTACTCACAAGACGCTATTGACAAGGGTGCAGTGTGTATAGTTCAAGAACGAACTACCAACAATGAACCTAGTGCAATATTAGTTGATAATGCAAGAATCGCTGCAGCTAGATTGTGTCAATATTTTTATCAACCAATTCCAAATACGTTGTTGGCTGTTACAGGGACTAATGGGAAAAGTTCCACTGTCTCTATTGTTAGTCAATTACTACACCAAACAGGTATATCCACTGCAAGTTTAGGCACTCTCGGTGTGAACGTGTTTGGAGCTGAAATGGATCAAATTGACGCACCAAACTTAACTACATACGACGCCGTTTCTTTACATAAAATATTGAAAAAGCTCGCGATGCATGGTGTTTCTTGTGTGGCGATTGAAGCTACAAGTCACGGATTGCATCAACATAGACTAGACGGACTTACGTTTCACTCAGCAGCGCTGACAAATGTAACAAGAGATCATTTTGATTACCACAAAACTATGGATGCATACATCGCTGCAAAAATACGATTATTTTCACGTCTAGTAAATGATACAGCAGTTTTAAACAAAAATAGTGATGAACGTTTTTATAATGTCTGTCGTCAAAAATGCCTAAATGTATTAACCTACGGTGTAGATAGGCACGATGGATTTACTGATTTAGCGATATATAATCATAAATTTAACTCGGGTAAACTTCAGTTTGACTTACGTATTTATAACGTAATTTTTCGGAGCATAGTTTTAGATGCAATTGGTTCTTTTCAATTAGAAAATTTGTTATGCGCTTTAGGGATAGTTTTAAGTGCATATCCTAGTGTTAAAATTGATTCGCTTGTCTCGTATATACCACAACTAACACAAATACCAGGAAGAATGGAGCGAGTGGCAGAATATAATGAAGCAAGTATTTTCGTAGATTTTTGTCATACACCAGATGCTTTACAACGAGTATTAACGGATTTAAATGCAATTCCGCATAAATCTCTTATAGTGGTTTTTGGTTGTGGCGGAGACAGGGATAAAGGTAAGCGACAACAAATGGGCATAATTGCGGGGAAATTAGCCGATAAAGTAATAATTACAGATGATAATCCTAGATTTGAAAATCCATCAGCAATTCGTAAAGATATAACACGTGATATAGTAAATTTTACAGAAATTCCGAATAGGAAAAATGCTATAACTCACTCGATTGCGAATCTCAAGAAAGGCGATATATTGTTAATAGCGGGTCGTGGTAATGAATCTTTTCAAAAAATTATGGACGAAAAGATTCCGCTTAAGGATAAAGACTGTGTACTAGATGCTATACAAGGGTTCGGTTATGCAAAAAATGAATGAATCGTCGCAAGATCTGCTCAAAGTTGAAGAAATACAGCAATCAAATATAGCGCATGCTGTAACTGAGACAAAATGGACATTTGATAACGTCATCAATGCCCTGCGTCTTATTGCAGTTCCGACAAACATTCCTATTACTGGTTTTTCTATTGATTCTAGGGAAATAATGCAAGGGCAAGTTTTTATCGCGCTTAAAGGGAAAAGAGTCGATGGTCATGATTATATTGAACAAGCATTTATGAATGGCGCAGTAATGGCAATTGTTAGCCAGCCTGATTTACAATCGCTTAATGGTAGAAGTTACATTTGTGTCCCAGATACAAAATTTGCATTAATGAATTTAGCACAATACGCCAGAGGTCGAACGTACGCTACAATAGTTGGTATTTCTGGTAGCGTTGGTAAGACAACTGTACGTCATTGGATAGCAACGTTATTGTCTATAGCTGATGATACTGTTTCAACTAAGCGGAATTTCAATGGACAAATTGGTTTGCCATTAAGTATGACTGAGCTAGGTGAAAATACTGATTTCGGAATTTTTGAAATTGGGATAGATGCTCCAGATACAATGCTTCCTCTTGCAACATTGTGCAGTCCACACGTAGCAGTGTTAACACCAATTGCAAAAGCACATCTTGCAAATTTTGATTCAATTGACGCATTAGCTAGTGAAAAAGCACTATTATTTTCTGGATTAAGCCATAATGGTATTGTAGTCGCAGATTGCAAAAGTTGTAAATTGTTTCCTGTAATTCAACTTTTAGCAAAGGAGTATGGCGCGATTGATATCGTAACTGTTGGTTTT
Organism: Holosporales bacterium; assembly: GCA_031279185.1. GTDB lineage: Bacteria > Pseudomonadota > Alphaproteobacteria > BNTO01 > BNTO01 > JAITIY01. Next base: position 960 of record JAITIY010000049.1, on the reverse strand, counting down.
GATGAAGACGCAATGGTCAGGATTATAAAATCAGAAGAAAATCTTGAAAACTGTATTACTCACGTTGTTGTTAATATTGCTGGTGTCGTTGTCGAATATTCTATTCCAATATTTGGATCTCACTTTGTGTTGGATAGCGCTATAGCGTTAGCGTCTGCAATTAGTGCATCATACAAAGGAACGTTTGCTAGTATAATTAGCGAGCATGCGGATGAGATAAAAAACATATTTATTCCGCTAATGAATACATTGGCTTTACTAGAAGGACGAGGACAATCATTTTCTATTTCTTTATCCTCTGGTGGTCAAGTAACAATCATAGATGATGCGTATAACGCTAATATAGCATCAATGCTAGCTGGGATTGAGTCGTTGATAAAACATCCTGGGAAACGCAGGATCGCTGTCATTGGCGATATGCTTGATCTTGGTGGTGAGTCGCATTTTTTGCATGAACAATTATTTAGTGCCCTAGATTGTGTTGATTGTGTTTACGCAGTTGGTGAAGTTGTACGACCATTTTTTAGTACATTGCCTAAACAAAAACAATGCACATGGGCAGCGACTGTAGCAGAGATTGAACCTCAATTAATCAAAGATTTCACTGATGGTGATGTTGTTTGGATAAAATCTTCACACAATGTTGGACTAAACAAACTTGTGGAGAAATTGAGAAGATTACGTGATGATGCAGCTTCTTGTGTGGCGGCCTAATGTTTTGATTGTGTTGGTTCAGATACAAATAAGTTGCCAATAGGGTATTTTTAATTTACCATTGAGCATTAGAATTGCATTCGCAAAATGTTTCATGCATAAAGTCATACGAGTAGTTGTCGCGTTTTTGTCGTTATTTTGTGTCGCCGCGAGCAGTACGCAGGCCGGCGCCGCGCATCTAGCCACAGACACAAGTGAGCCAAGAACAGCCGAGTTAAGTGTGTTTACTCGTCAGTTTGACGCGGT
>JAITIY010000023.1 GCA_031279185.1 Holosporales bacterium | reverse complement strand
GGATCTTGCTCAAGATTTTGCGAGTAATGACTTCACCAGACCTGCGCTGTTCGCTCTCGTTTTACGAAACCTAGGATTGCATGTCGCGCTTCAGCCGCAAATGGTCGCGGAGATGTCGGCAGGTTGGTCGAGCGTTTACGGGGCACCGGCGCCGGTCGCGGCTAGTTGATTAGTTGTGATCGATGACATGTTGGCCGGTTGGACCAGCGTTTGAGGGGCGCCGGTCGCGGCTAGTTGAGGAGTTTTTGCTTGGAGTCTAGCTTGTCGTCGGCACAAGCCTGCTTGCTGGACTCCACGCTTGTAAATAACACGTAATTTTTCAACAAACTATCTCTCTGGAAGGATTGTCCTCGAAAGGATCGCTATTTGTCATTAAGCATGTATGGTGCTTATAGACAACAAGTTATTTATAATTTATAAATACCAATAAGTATAAAATTAAGATAATAATAGTTATTAAATTATGGCAATCGAATAATTAAATCATTATTTATAGTAATTTCATTATTTGCGACAATGGCTTTTGGTGATCAAAACACTGCGAGTTTGGCTATTGCAGCAATTGGTCTGTCGACAGATAAAGCAGACACGCTTTGGGCTCAAATAAACCGCCGGCATGATGATGTTGTAGAGCAGGATCAAAAGCAAGTAATTGGTGATTTTGACGATTACTCTATGCGCACAGTATGTGGACGCACCAATAATCTAATGAATTTGTTAAGCTTTACAACAACTGCTACGGCAAATTTTCTAGATATATTAAAACACAACGAGAACTCACTGATAAATATGCTCGCTCGACCAGATTTTCCGATAGGCGTTTGGTACGACAAAACAGAAACGTGTTTCGGCGTATTACATGCATTATCAGAAATGCAATTACAAACACTATTCGCGGATTATTTTCAGTTGGCTAACGTCGCAGAAGATGATAGACAGTACAATACCGCACAAAAACTACTTCAACGTACGCTGATATATGCAGATATAGAAACAATTGAAAAAAGTGTACCTATTATTATAAACGCAATAAAAGATCAACGGGTAGATCAGAGTTTTTTGGAACTATTCGAGGTATTACATCAAACATATTTAGATGTTGTAATAGGTATACCAGATGATCCATCGTGTGATCCTAGACAGAGTTTAGTTCCTCTTTTTTCCAAATTTAATGCACTAAAGGATTCATGTGTTGAAGCAAACGTGATTTTAGAAAAATTAGAAATACTTAAAAAGGATATTTATCCAAAAACATTGGAACAATTTTTAAATTTTTACGAATTAACTGGACTGTTTGAAGAAAAAATGTCACTAGCGTCGACTTTAATTAGCGTGGATGCTATTGGATCGTCGCGCAATATTGCTGAATGCGGAGATGATACATTTTTTACAATATTCAGTAAAATTATTGAACAATGTTGTTCAAAAGAACAAAAATTCAGACTCTTAATGGATTCACTTGGTAATCCAACTGATACGAAAATTAACAAAACTGTTTTTGGAAAATTATCAATAAAGATAAATGAACTGGATTCCTCATTTGAGTCTACATTTAAGCGCAAATGGATTGGTCAATATATACCTAACACCTATCAGACTGATATATCACTTTTTTCATGTTTAGTGGTAATTTCAAACTTGCTTCACCACTATAAAGATGATTTATCAGACACAGTAATTGATCGATTTATCAAAGTTATTGGTATATATGATGATGATCTAAATTCGTCATTATTTGGTGTAGTTTCACAGTTATCTAACGATATGAATCTTGATGAATTTGCTTTAATACTTGGCGCAAATAATTACAATGACCACTCGTGTTTTCATTTTGTCAGTTTATTAAAAAGCCTATTTATCCCAACAAGCGTTTTACCTTATTTTACACAGCCACAAAATTTGCATAACAATACGATTCGTTCTCTGTTCAATAAAAGTGAAAGGGATCAAGAAGAATTACGAAAAATTTATACAGATTCAATAGTAAATGATTGTATCGCTTGGCTTCATCTTTCAATTTTACCTCAGCTAAGTGATTTGCGGACAATATTGGTAAATGAAAATACTGAACTTGTAGTGTGCATAGGTAACAATAAAAGCACAAATCTTGATTCATATGACATTTTATCGCGCACTTGTCGTGTCATTGAAAATCTAAAAATAAGCACACAAAATATAGATTTTGCTTCGCTATATTCGTCAATAATAAAAAATATAAACTTATTGCAATCTAAAATATACGAAACGCATGCCAAAATCATACATGATGCTTCGAACGAACTTTCGAGCATCATAGGTAACGTTATAAGCGATGACGAAAGTTTGTTTGGATTGATAAACACGAGTCTAAGGCTAGTAGAAACTAACCAGTTTTTATGGGCATTTTCACAAGATCGTAGCGATTCAATCATCTCAAATATAAAAAGCCTTCCGGAAAGTGGTATAACATCGCAAATCTTAGATCAAATATTATCTATTATTGGTAAAGACTATGAACCATGTCAAGCATATGCGAATACATTGGTAAATGTGATTGGTTATTTTTACGAAGTGTTTAACAGTATGTCATCGTTGTTTTCATACGAAAATATCAAACACTACGCATATCTGGTTATTGGTCCGAATGGTTTGTTAGAAAAATCTATAGCAATGCGACAATGTACAGAAAAAACACAACTTACCGATATTACGGGATATCAACTTGACAACAATGATGAAACAATGTGGAGTATTTGTAACACTATTTACGATGCAATATTTCAACAATTACGTTCGATTCTTCTACCATCAAACATGTTCACTTTCATTGAGAGGATCGAAGAATACGCGAGCAATGATTGTTTCTTTACATTCTTAAAGGGATACAAAGCACAGATTTATGCACTAGAACAATTTATGAATGTCGCTGTTAGCAGCCACTTCAAATTTAATGTTGTCACATTTCTTAAACAAATATTTTCAAATGATTATACAAACGATATGCAAGATATCACGTATTCACAAGATTTACGTGAACACAATACATCAACGAACATAGCATATTTTTTGATGCAGTCTATCTCTCCAAGTTCAAGCCAGTCCACTATCTCGCGTCTTAGTGATGTAATTACACAAAGCATACACACATTAATCGTTAGCTCCTATCTGGATATATTAATAAACGACACTGCACCATCGTATGTATCAGTATTTGGAAAATTGAACAAAATCAGAAATGACTTAACGAATCATACAAGCTTTAACGCTGAGATAAAACTAATTGGAGAATCAACTGATTCTATTCACAAAAATTCTATAGAATGTATTGGTGTATTTAGTGTTTTCAATGAAATTATTAGAATACTTTCTTCGCCATCGTTTTTTGTAAACTCAATCTTATCTTTTGATTCAGATAAGCAAAACGTGCAACAACATTGGTTATTCAATGTGGTTAAGTTGTTTGGCAATTGTTATGATAACAATTCATCTATAGATGAGCGTAATTTTTTTACAATATTAGATAGATTAATAGAGCTCATCAATTCTGATGAAGTGATGATGAATATAGAATTAATTACTTCAACTCTTGGTACACAGTATAGTAATTTAGATTGCTCATCGTACAGATCTCTGTTTTCTGTACTAAACGCAGTACTCAGAGACATTGTGCCAGATTATTCAGTGTTTGTATTAACACACAGTCCGACGCAACGCTTAGACAATGTATGTACACATTTATGTCAGATATACGAATTATTACAAACAATTAGTTATGAACAATCTCCGCACTTTACAGCATTAAAAAAAATCGGTAATCCTGAAATTCCATCAGGATTTTTCCTGCGATTAAATGATTGCATTAGTGCGTTTCATACAGCTGATTACCTTGAGCCACAGCCGATGACTAGCTTTTTATTGTATTCAAAGACTTTGTATGACCTTATTAAAGAATTTACATTACATCAAATGTCATCACCGCAACTATCGGCCGAGGACGTAGATGTTTTTGTGAACAATGCTGATGTGTTGATATACAAACTGCTATCTTTTGAGCAGTGTAACGGATGTGAACGTATCGCTCAGTTTTTACGCAATATAGATGATACATTCAATTCAATAATCCAAAGCTTATCAAAATTAACGAACGACGATCTTGTGCGTTTATATACAAGTGTGTCCTTTACCACTATCAAAGATGCAGTTTGTAATTTGAGTAAATCTGTTAATTCCTTGTTAAATAATTGTAGTAAAAACAAACGAAACGAACAAAAATGTATTGTATTGTCGTGTGATGATACGTTATCTGATATAGAAAATAAGTTAGAAGCGATTAGGTTGGTCATATGCGATATCTTATGTTGCAGTGCAGAAGTGCGTCCACCACAAGTACAACACTCTATGTGTCAGTTTTTGCCAAAATTAGTGCAAAAGTTTGGAAGTTCTGCGTGCAACTTAGCTAATAGCTTGAAAACACCAATTGTTCCATTTTTCCCATACAATGAGGAAAATGTTCAAAATTTTGAATACATTGTAGACATGATAAGTTCCATTTTTAATGACGTAAAATCAGTTATAGAACTGCAAAATTGTGGTGGTTGTAAGAATCAAGATTTCTCATTCAATACATTTTTCAGCCAATTAAAATGTATTATTGATAGAGTTATAGAGATAAAAACATTTATTAAGAATAGTTACTTAAATCAACTAGTTTATCAATGTGATCAAATTGCTAAAATACTACAAAAAACATCTGCGTACACTGTTGACTACGATTTAATAACATTAATTAATCAACAAGGTGCTATTGCTGTTCTCGAAAATCTTGCAGATAACTTGTCAATAACGTCACTTGGTGTAAATAAAATACAAAAGGAACTTGCAGGAAACAACGAGTTTCAGCGCGTAATATCTTATATTGATGAACTTTCATCGAGTCTTTCTCTAAATTTTAAATATGTGAAGACTCTTGCAGTATTAACTGGTGAACATATAGATCAATCAACAATACTGGATGACACTGTCACAATTATCTACGACAACACATTGATGCCATATATTTTTGATAAAGTAGTAGATTACGTGCATCGCATAGCGCAGCATATTGTCACTTTATCTGGAATAAGCGTACCAGCAAAATCACTTACTAACCGAGTTATAAATATTTTTAAGTCGATATCTGCTTCGTATTCGTCAATCTGCGATTCAATGTTTGTAGATATTCCACATTGGATTGAATATTACAATATATCTGAGCAAATAATCGCACTTCGTCTCATTCTCAGTCAAAAAATATGTCCAAGCATTGATATAATAATTCAAAAACTTAAAGAATTTTGTATACACGATTTTACTGTGCAATTAAGCAACATTTCCTCGCAAATTACTTTGTTTTCATCGAATGTTGTTCAAATTCAGCCAACAGACGTTTTTCTCTGCGAAGACAAAATGAAAAACTTTCTAAGCAGACTAGCACAAAATACAGAAGCAGTAGCCAAACTTTTTGAACAATACGACGCTTCGACGACGCAGCAATGCACTCACTTAGCAATACAACATTGTCTTGATTTAGTTTTAAATCCTTTGATAGATAATAATGCAGCATTACAACAACTTGTCTCATTCGTAGATATAGAGATGTCATCAGTAAAGCCGCAATCGTTGTCAATCGTTTTAGAAAATATACACGCTGGTTTAAGCACGTTTAATAATTGGGTTAAGACAATTGCTTCCACAAACACACGACTCGATACGTGTAATTACAGTTTATTCGCGGTGTTCACTTCGCTGCAATCGTCGTCTCAAAGTATATACAAAAATGCTTATAGTCTTTTACAACAACCAATTTGCATATATTTTACACCGTCGTTTTCGCTTGAGTTAATTGTTAATAATTTTGATAATTTAGTGCAAATCATTAGAAACGTCGTAAACGTAATGAATTCGGATCTAAGTTGCTGCGACTTGGTCGTACAGAAATTAAATTTTCTGGAACAAATTATGAAAGAAATATGTGTAAATTTTGATAAAACTCTTGATTTCACAATATTTAACAGCGGGGACGGAACTCAATTTTTACAAAAGATAAAAACGAATCTATTAGATATTAACACGACTATTTCTTGTTTGAATTTATTTTTAGCGCAATCATTTCCTGGTACATGTATAAATGGATTTACTGTATTTTTGGACAGATTTAGTACATCGCTTTTAAACATAGCGACGGCAATGTACTGTGAAGTTCGACAAGATACTAGATCTCAAAGTAAGGGAATGTTCGAGCAAGTACAAAGTATTGAAAACTACGTATTACGAATTAGCCAAAGTGTACTAGAAAAATGCTTGACATTTACACCAACAAATGAATATACAGTGCACATTTCGTTATTGGATGATATTCATCAATCGTTAGCTGAATCTGTGAGATTGCTTCATGAATTATCACAATCATTCGCATTATTTGCTACGAATTTCTTATACTGTTTCCCTCAGCTCAATCTCTTTGTTGATACTATAAATAATCTGAGTGACTATATTTTGCGCATTGCGTACGGAGTGCACAATATTTTAGACAAAATGTGTGAACAAAAGTTGCAAGCAACGTTTTTAACACATAACGATGAAATGATGGCTATGTTCAGCAAACTTGGAGTAAGCAACGCAGAGTTGGTGTTGGACATTGAGCAGCAACTTGATCTCACCGTCCAAGAACTGAACAAAATTCGTAAAACATTTGGTTATATGCCATATAAGCCTACGACATGTCATTGTCCAGTTACTTTTGCTTACGAAAAATCGTGAAGATTAATACGTTATTCACAAAATTGGGTGGCAGTAAATATTTCTATAATGCGTGAGTTGCCAGTTGTTTTAGCTAGCGCGGCAAGAGATGCTTTATCACTGTTATCGATTTTTTCAACCAGTATCTTCGTGCATTGCACATTGCCGCATAGTATTGATTTATGACAAAATGCTACCCAATCTACGCACAATGGCCCATCAAGAATAATCTCATCTGGTAACCATATGCAATACTCTTTCAGCACTTGCATTTGAAATACGGATCTATCTCTTGAAACTTGTGCACATCTGTCGTGTTGCATTCTTGCTTCTGTGTAGTATATTCCTACGTAGTCAATGTCATTTTTCTTACAAAAATCACCGATTATGTCGATGTTTCGCTTTGAATCATCAATAAAAACTATCAATTGCGGATTAATCTGTGCATATTTTAGAAACAATTCCAAGACAACATCCTTCGGTGTGCAACTGCAGTATAAAATGCCATTATTATATACTGGTTGATATAACCCTTGTATATCATCGAAAGTTTTATTTTGTAAGTGTTGAAATGATGTTTCAAAATTATATTCATGTTGCCTCAGTGTTTGTGTCCGCCATTCTATTGGGTTAGACATGCAACATGATGGATGTGGGCATATTGCAGTTGCGACAATACACTTTATGCCTCTGTTTTGTAAATTTCGTACTATTACCGGCATTCGTTCGCATACAACACGTGGCTCGTTTGTCGCGAGAACGGCCGCGCTGTGAACGATTCGTGTTTCGCTTGATTGTTGGCCAAACTCTTGTTCATAAAGTTCATCAAACAAACTAATCTTACCGTTCAAACTATTCTTCCCGGTTCCTGGTCGATAAAATACTGAATCTGCAATAGTAAGTAGTACGTCATCGCAATCAAATACTACTAGACTGTCCGTGTCTGTGTCTTGCAGTATTTGTTCAACCACATCAATGTTATTTGTTTCTATGATTTTTATTTTATCCGTTGTTTCCTCGTTGCGTCGTCGTCCAGTCATGATAATTTTCGATAAATCAACTACCGTTTTCTTCGTTTGGTCTAGTAAGGTTGCGGGTAAGTCCCTGGAATAAATCCTTGTGGTGGAGGTCCGGAGTACGGCTGTGGAGGTACTGGATATTGTTGCGGAGGTCCGGAATATGGCTGCTGAGGTCCCTGAGGCATTATAGGTTGTTGAAATTGCTGCGGAGCTACATATGCCGGCATTGGAGCCTCAGGAGGAATTCCTGGAGTAGCATATTGCGGAGGCATCGCATATGCTGGCATCGGAGCGGCGGGAGGCACTACTGGTTGGATTGGTTGATGATTCTGTCTCATCTCAGAACTTTGTTGTTGGCGCGGTTCGACTCGTTTTTTCTTTTGTAATACATGTTTTTTTGATGATGAGCTTACGTTAAATTTTCTCATGCAGATCGGACATATCTTGCCGTTACTGGTTTTTAATATATGCGCAATGCGTGCATCAATGCGTTTTTTTTCTTGTTGCCGTTGCTGGAAACTATTTGCTGTTTGTACATGTTGTTTATATTTTTCTTTGTATTCTGCAATCTCCATTGCGGCTCGTGCTGCTTTTGTTTGTTGTTGGATTATTGCTTTGCTTCGTTGTGGGACTTCATTATCCAAATCAATATTTTGGCGAACACATCCAATGAGAGTTAATACGAACACCAAAACGAGACTATTTAAAATTTTTAACATCATAAACCTTTTTTGTTCAACTACTTAACTTTTCGTCGTTGACCGCGTGTTTCAAAATGCCAACCTAATATAAGGTTAGATCAAGTATTTTTTATTTACAAGGCGTTGTGCAACGATTATTGTGGCGGGCGATTTGTCGCGGGAGTAAATATATACTGGCAACTACTAAGTGTAGTTAATCAATTCAGACTAATGTATATGTTATATAGCAAACGACTCTGGCCTTTTTTTGGCG
>JAITIY010000003.1 GCA_031279185.1 Holosporales bacterium | reverse complement strand
CTTGCGTCCCCAATTGCCCACAAGGTTATACACGAGGGTTACCCACACTCGTCAAAATCCGTCTGTTAGGACCACCGTAAAAGCTGGGGGGCAGTCTCATCTGTATCTGAACTAGAACATTAGTCAATCCATTTTAAAAACCTCAGGCTTGTGTGTAGATTCTGCAGTGTATGTCGGGACTGTGGCAAACGCTGCAAAATCGCGTTCCTAACCGCTTAAAACCATTGAAAACGCTAGAGGCTCGTCTCAATGGACGAAACGTTTGCAACAGTCCAATGCTGGTCATTGCGTCGCTGCAATGCAGATTCATGTTGACGAAATAGACGTTTGCAATTTGTCCGCACACATTGATTATCTCTGTTGACAAAATTCTGTATATATTAGAGCATGTATATGATTTGGTTGTTATGGCGAACGTGGCACACTCGATCCCATTCCGAACTCGACAGTGAAACCGTTCAGCGCCTATGGTACTTCGTCTTAAGACGCGGGAGAGTCGGTCGCGGCCAAATCGCCTAGCTTGGCAGTTAAGAGGTGGCTTTTCAACTAGCTACATCGTTTTAGAGAATATCGTAGACGGAGCGTTACAGAATAAATTTATGGCTCTGTGGATTCCTTGAATTTCCTGTATGCATCGCGGCAAAAATGAAAGCACGTTTATTGGCGCGAAATCGCTAATTTTTTTACCACACAAGCGTGTTGGGAAATCAATAACGAGCGAAAATTCATCAAAAATCACTTGTTCACCATCAAACATAAACATAGCTGGACATAAACCATCAGAAGTTTGTAATTGTACGATTTTTTTTATAAACAACGACGGCTCTAATTTATGACGATAAAAAATTTCAGTGTTCTTGTCGGTATTTGTTCCTAATAACCAAAATGATGCACCATTATCAATAATTCTTTCGATAGTTAGTGCAACATTTTTTGACTTAATTGGTTCAAACATATCGATTAGCATTTGAATTGATCTAACTATTTTAGTGATATTTTGTGCGATAAGTGTAACGTTTGGTATCAATTGAGAAGAGTGGAAAAAATTACATAACGATTTACCTGAGTGCAATAGAAGACCTAATATGCTTGATAATTTGTACAGAGATTTGGATATGTTTGTAAAAAACGGTGCAAGATACGGTGCAGAATCACAAATTATAAAAAAACTGAGTAAATTTTTATTTTGTGCAAAATAATCAGCAAAGTTATACGATATCATTGCTTTAGTGTGTTCGGAAACATCAACGTTCAGATATTCCATTGCCAAGGTCACTACAAACTGTAATTTTGTGTGCCATAAATAAATTTGTTCTGCAATTTCGTGTAATTCATCTGCATTGTGAAATTCTTGCTCTGAGATATCTACATCTTGCACGATTTGTTGCTGTAAAGAATTAGCAAAAACGTCTCGCAAATCCTGTATTGCTAGTAATATAGCATTAACTTCAGGCTGTATTTTGTTTGTAATACATAATTCTATTGTTGGTTTTCGTGTTATAGTCATTATTTTTTTTGAACATAAATTAATAGCGCTAGCTATCTCGCATAAACAACGTCCCATTGGCGCAAATTGCTCTTGAAGTACGGATAAGTCTTGTGTACTGTGATCAGTTTTAAAAATTGTATCAATTAACAGACTAAATAATTGAGTAGCAGTCTTTGTCGCGTATTTGATGTGTGAAAGTGTTAAAGTCAACTGCTGACAACACCGTGGTTTATTAAATTCACATATAAGACACGAAAACGCTGTGTGCAAATTTATTAATGATTGATCAAATTGTTTATTTTGTCCTATTTGTACAGCGAGTTGATAGAATGATGACTCTTGCACATTGTGTTGAATAATTGCTAGTTGTTCTGCAAAAGCACGTAAAGAGCTAACCATTACTTCGTTAAAGCTTAGTGATCTTGATTGTTGGACTATGTTTAATATATCTGTGTTAAGTACCTTGGCAAGTGCATGTACACTGGTAGTAATTTGCATTAGTGGAATTTCTCTGTATTGTGTGTCTTCTTGAATTAAATACTTTTGAGGAATATTAACGTCTGCATATAGTACATTTTTCGCAAATTTTATAATTGTACGAATCGACAAAAACAATGCATCAGTAACATTCCCCAGCACTATTTCATTTGTAGATTGTTTTTCTGAAACATTGACACAAATTTTGGTTACAATTTTTAGCAATACTTTGATGTATTGATCAATTTGTCTATTGCGTATAAACGAATCAACATCTAGATCATCATGAACAAACACCAATTTAAGCACATTACTCAATTCATTAATAAGGCGTGCAATATTAGCGAGTTGAAAACTTGTTTGTGAATTGCACAATAATACCAAATCATCTAGCCTTGACAGTTTAGTAATAATGTCTGTTGCGTAGCAAGACATTTGCTTAAATAATGTGGCGTTTCTATCTTTACTTATGTGGTGTGACAGTGTTGTACAAGGATCGATTGTCGCAATGTTCTCAATGTTTTTTTGTATATTTCCTATAATATTTTGATACGATCCAATCATTTGAAATGCATCGCTCGTAAGAGGTAAAAATTTTACGTCTAGCAAATGCCCAACAAATACATCGAATATATTTACAAGTTTTTGCAAATTTGAATTTACATTGTGTAAGGATGTCTCCAAAATACTGACATCTGTTTCGTTTGTATCTAATGGTACGTATAGTATTTCATCACAAAGTAATGCTTGCATTTGAACGGTTAATGAATGGAAGCTGTTGTGAAGTTGTGTTATGCAGTCGTTTAGCTTGTATGTTTGACAAGGCGTAGTACTGTCACTACCGCTAATTGCATCCGCTGTTGGTTCTAATTCTTTTTTTGTTAGGTAAATTTGCAAAATATTACTATCCATTATATTTAGTGCATTACGTATGTATACGACTGCTCTTTCAGTAAAATCTTGTTTTGGGTATTGTTCAATCACACAATCTAAATTTTTTCCAAAATACTGTAATGTTTCTCCAAATAAAGAAATTTCATTAGATAGCATATGTAAGGCGACACCAGTTTTAACACATGAGCATATTTTATTATTACTGAGTTGATGTTTTATCCAATTAATATTTCCGTATAACGTGTTAAATGCATTGGTAGATGACGAAATCCTAAAATCACTAACATTGCCTATATTTTGTTTCATGATGTTCAAATTTGTTATTAGATCATCAGTGATAGAAAGAACATTTCCAGCCAATGATACTTGCAAACGATGACCAGATAGCATGCCAAGTAAATTATACATGTCAATGATGGTTTGTTTACGTAATGTGTACGAATCATCTTCGAAGAAACTGATTATGTCTTCTAGATTTATATTTTGTATAGCGATTTCTAAACCACATTGTTGCGTTAATGTTGGGGAAATGTGCGTGATGCTGTGTAACTTGGAGTTGACTGTTTTAAAATAATGTAAAAAAACACTTTTATGCATACTAAACAAAGCATCGTCAATTAATGACTTAGTCGTTACAATCAGTTGCTTGCATGCGTTAATATCTGATGAATCGATTTTGCTTTGCATAGAATGAAGGTAGCCATAAAGTGTATTTCGTTGTGTAGCATGTGTCCCAATGATACTGTTAATGTAAATTGCTGTATTATGATTAGTATTTGCAAAGTATTGACACAAAGCATCTTTCAGCAACGCAATTCTTTTGCATAGAGTGTTTGGATGTTCAAAGTCTACTAATGTACGATTGCCGAAATAAGGTGCTGCCTTTAATGCTGTGCCTTCTAGTTTGTTTTCTTTAGAGTAATTTAATATTTTTTCCCACACGAGATTTGACTCAGCTGATATTGACGTGGATATGGTATTTCTAATGTGAGAAATGTAAAATCCGTCAAGTAATTCATATACGAAACTGCTTAAAGTATTTTGATGCAAGAGCGAATATCGTTCTCCAATTAACGATTGAAAAGATGGATCAAAATTTTGAGAAAAAGCAAAAATATCGTATGCCATCTTGCTTACACACACAATTGCTGGAATCGTGGTTTTACAATCGAATGTTAGACCGAAATGTTCATCATCAAAATCTAAGACTACATCATCGATTTTAGCTATTAATTCATTAAATAGTTTGAAATCGCTAACATTTCCCTCAAAAAATGGATTTATCGCCTGACGCAATTTGTTGTTTTTGAGCATATTGATCAACTTTGTTCTGATTGGCCAATATATAGTATTCAAACAACCAGTAAGTGAATTTTTGTTTGGTGTGACAGATAATGCTAGAATCTGCATCAGTTGTTCATCTATATCAACTGGTTTATCATCACATACCTGTTTTATTTGATTAATAATGCCATACAAAGTTGCTTCATTATCTGTTTGTAAACCAATAGATTTTTCAATTGATGTAATATCGTTTTCAGATAAAAATAGAGAGCTGTATTTTATATAGTCTATTATGCGGAGAAAATATTCCTTGTTATTGTTAGCTAGCTCATGCTGGATTATTTCTAGTACTAAGTCTATTTGTTTTGCAAACGTGACTAGAGTGTTTTGGATGATTGGTTTTACTGATAGTTCATATATTGCGCTGTTGAGAATTTCTAAAAGAGTTTTTGTTCCTATTTCGCTGTTTGCTGAACCAATCAATGTGGATATAGCATCATCAGATCGTGTTGTTGAAAAGGCTGCTGCAATTGCATTAACGTGTCCGTATATTGTTTGGTCATTTTTGGTATCTGTTGCATTGCCTATGATTTGATCTAATTCTGACAATACTACTTCAAAGTTTTGTGGATGAAGGGATGTGACGTTATCCACTAAACTACGGATTTTCGATAATTTAGCGAAAACAGTAACATAATCACAAATGTCTGAATAATTTTCTGGTAAATACAAATTACCAAATAGATTTTTACTTTTTATTAGAAATGGATCATCTACGACAATATCGAAACAATGTAAAACTTTATCGTATATTGTTGTTCCTGTTTTGTATGATGAATTATACGGCGTTCCTATGCGCTCAAGTTGAGAACAGTTTGGTTTGTATATTATCAAAACTGTTGTTATTAATAATTTTAAAAATCGTCGTATACTTTGCATTACATTTAGTCAATACAATTACTTGCGTATCAATTGTAATGTTTTAATCTTTAATATTTATTAATTGTTTTGAATAACGATTAGGCAGCTACGTTATTGTTGGCATATTAATTAAGTTATCGACAATAAACTTAGCCATATGTACTTTATAAATATTTTTGCTCGAATGATAGTTGTGATCGAATATATCTGTAGTAATGATAGCGTCTACTTCACGACACAAGTCTGCTATATTTCCTGATAAAATGTGAGCAACAACAAGAATGACTTGTCCAACTTGACGTTGTTTCAGAACATTAAGTGTGGCTTTTATTGTCGCGCCAGATGAAATGATATCGTCAACTATCACTGCGGTGTTAATTTTATTTGAAAAAGGTGGAATTTCAATATTACACGATCCGTCCTTGCATCTTGTTTTCGTAGCAATTACAACATTCACTAACAGTTCTTGTGCTAATTTTCTAGCGCGCCACTGTGCTCCTGCATCAGGCGCAACAACCAACACGTCTGAAAAATTCGTAATTAGATCGCTTACTTTTTGTGCGAATAATGCTGCTGGATATAGGTTGTAAATATTAGACTTTTGAAACTCTCTGAAATCAGCTTCTTGATACGTCGATCCTGCTATTGAATGCTCATATACATTTGGGTGCACTTTGCTTCTGTGCTCTGCGTCTTCTTCCAGAAATTCTGATTGTGGAAGTTTCGAAAAAAGTCTATTACTTTCTGATGTATCGTGTATATCAACGGCTACTAGCCGATTACATTGCTCTGATAAAATTTTTAGTAAATATTTGTTTCGTGCATACGATAAGTAAGGACAGCAAAACGTTAAGCATGTATTATCTTTAGGCTTAATCATATTTTCGCGAATGAATCTTGCCACATTCAGCGCACTGACGTATGTGTCATGTTTTAAATGGCTTTGAATCACAATGTAGTGTCTGGATTCATCTTGATTCCTCGCTGTAGTCTGCTTTATGTCAGGAATGGTGATCTTTAGTTCACGATCAAGATGGTAAGATTCATGAACGCTATAAAAATTAATGCCACTATCGTTTGCGTACTTTTTAACTGATGATAAAAAAGCAGAAGTCCGTCCGACGAGGAATAGTAGCACTGTTACTCGTATAGTTTTACGATTTTATCAATCAGTTGTAATGCTTCTTCTCTTGGTCTTTGGAATATATTCCTTCCAATAATAGATCCGGTTCCACCTCCATGCTTCACGGCAATAACATCTTCTAGTACTTTAGTGACATCTTTGACAGATCCTCCTGAGAAGATAACTGCACGACGTCCACCAAAACAGCAATCCATGATATGGCGTACTCTATCTGTTGATGTTTCCATTTTTACATTCTTGTATAAATCAATTGAATCAGTTTTCGCAATTGTGCAGTGCGGTAAATTAACCTTTACGATATGTGCTCCGGCCAAACATGCCATATGTGCGCTATACGCAATTGTATCCAGTGCCATTCTCGGATCACTAGTGTTAGCAGATTTGTTGTCATACATATCAGTTGCAGTTTGCGAGATTCCACTACCTCGTGGATACGCCCACACTACTGTAAATAATCCGCATTCTCGTGCACATGATGACACATCTCTTAGTTCTTCGAGTTGTTCTAAGTATGAATCTGATCCTGGGTATAATGTGAAACCAATGCCTATGCAACCGAGATCAACTGCATCTTGAACTGTAGCGACGATTGCTTGATCTGGATCAACATTTCCAGGTAGTAATCTGTTAGAATGATTGATTTTCAGAATTAATGGAACAACGCCAAGGTACGAGTCTATTCCTGCACGTAACCAATTCAACGGAGCTGTGAATCCGGAAATACCGCTTTCTTCGGCTAGTTGAAAATGGTAATGAGGTGAAAAGCCATCAGGGTTACTGAGAAACGTCGTTGGTCCATGTTCGAATCCTTGGTCAACCGCCAGCATTACGATGTGACCTGAGCCACCAAGACGACCGTGCGTGAATAAACGGGCCAAATTTAAACGAACTCCAGAAGGTTCTCCTTCATAACAATCTATTAACTTTTTAACACGCTCAGTTATTCTCACTCCAAACACCTAAATCAGGCAAAACCTTTGTCACTGTATCATCAGTTGAATAGCATTAAAAGGGAGTGTGTATAAGTTGTATAAGTTCATGTACTTTGAGACTGCCCAGCGAGAATTGTCCCAGTTAAGATACTACATTGGCGTCAATCCATTCAATCCGAAAGGTGGACGGTAGTTATTGTATTTATACACGTTTCGTCTAAGTTCCTGTCTCATTGGCGTTATATTATTCGCAAACAAATCTTTCCTCGCGATGGCGTCAACAAAATGTACCAAAAGAAGATGGAGTCAGCGTTTTTCAAGGAGTTGAGGCATCTGTTGCCGAAAAAATATACGTACACAATAGTGGCGGATCGCGGATGAGGCTAGCTATTATTGCGTTAATGCTTTGATTTCATCTATGGACAATCCGGTGCACACACTAACCATCTCGAGCGATAAACCTTTGTTAAGCATAACAAGAGCTGTCTCCCTTCGGCTCTCTGCTTTGCCCTCGGCTAAGCCCTCGGCTTTGCCCTCGGCTTTGCCCTCGGCTTTGCCCTCGGCTTTGCCCTCGGCTTTGCCCTCTGCTTTGCCTCTAGCAAGCCCTGCCGCAATCCCCATCTTCCTTGCCATTGCTATTTCGCTGCGCTGATCATTGATTGCCCTCTGTCTCAGCATTGCGGCCTCGCGCATTTGCGCATCAGCGCTAATATATTGCAATCTATCCATAGCTTCTCCTACCTCCTTGATCTCTAGATATGTCTTACTCAAGTGACTCGGATTCGTCAAAAACTCCAGCCAAACCGTCATCAAATCCTGTGCGTCTGCCTTTTTGGGATTAAACTTCGGCAACTCAATAAAAAACAGTCGCATGTTATCTAT
>JAITIY010000065.1 GCA_031279185.1 Holosporales bacterium | reverse complement strand
GAAATAGTTTATAAAAACTTTCGTAAATACTAACCAGGACAAATTTCGCATTTAGGAAGAAGAAAATACTCGTTGAATACGATTACTAAATCCGGTTAAATTTCTTTCCAAAAAATTATTACAATATTGATTTAAATTTTGTCCAAAAATAATCGCGATATCCCCTATCTGAACATTTGAAACATCAGTAACATCAACCACAGTTAGATCCATCGAAACTTTACCAAGAATAGGCACTGCTTGGTCATGTATAATAAAGTTATGAAAAAGTAAATCACTATTTTCTGTAACACCATCGGAATATCCACACGAAACAGTAGCAATCCTTTTAGTACTATTCGTTATAAATTTCCAACCATAACCTATCCCACATCCCTTTGGTACCTCTTGAATCTGAAGAATCGTCCCGCGAATTGTCAGACAATTGTACAATCCTGCTAGTTGGACGTTTAGTCCGTATAGACCAAGCCCAATCCTGACCATGTCAAAATGAAGTCCTTTACCCAATAAACACCCAGATGTATCTGCGTAAGAAAATGGTATATTTGGGAAATCTGCTTTGATCTCACGGATTTTACGTAATTGAAGTGCATTTGCTGGGTGTTGTGGTGTCGCAGAAGCAACTGGATGCGACATAAAAAAGCGCCAGTCAATTCCGTCAAATACTAGATTTTTAAACTTCTCGTATTCATAGTACGGCAAACCTAAACGATACAATCCTGTATCAATATGCAACACTGCTGGTAATTTTATCCCAATGTATTTTGCATAATCATTCCACTCGATGACATTTTGTATTGTATTCAATACTGGGATATAACGATTACTGTAAACATCTTTACACCATTTACCAATAAACGGACCATCCAAAACGAATAATAAGTATTGATCTTTATTAATTGCGCAGCGATCAATACCATACGAAGGGTTTCCATTTCGTATTCCTTGCACTAGTGCGTCTGCTTCGTCTAGATAAGAAACAAAAAAATGACGACAACCTACTTGAAATAATGCATCTCCTATAGCTTTCGACCCAAGACCATATGCATCTGCTTTTAATACGACAGCACATACGCTAGGAAACACAAGCTCACAAAAACGTTTATAGTTATGTTGAATAGCGTTAAGATCAATTTCCATCCATACATACGCATTACGTTTGTGGTTTTTTGTTAACATTTAAAATAATCTTAACTTTACTCATCATTGTAAATATAGTGTAGTATTAATACTTTAATACTACAACACAATATCAGTACTGAATTTATGTCTTTGCGAAATAATGGATGTGATTTTTATAGCGAATAATGAGCTGCGTTATAAACGCATCGTCAATCTTGTGTTTCGTCGCACCTTCAAGTACATTACCACAAAGATATTATTGACCGTTTCTGATTTTGTTTTGTAGTTTTGATCTTTTAGATTTGGCAATATTATTGGGTGTAATTGCTTGCAGTATTGCAATTGCTTTTTACGATTTTAAATTCCGATCCTTTCCAGTTTGGTTACTACTTTTACTTGTATTTATAAGTATAGCATGGTGTTTAAAACAAAAATTTACTCCTGTATCAATTTTACCTATAGGTTTGGCAATGATTGTTGTTGCTCTTATAAACCATTACTTTACAAGAATTATTGGAAATGGAGATATTTTTCTTTTTTTAATATCTGGAGTTTTTGTTCCAGTGTATAGAATAAGCACGTTCGTCATGTTATGCGGGATCATTGGTGTTTGTACTAGTATTGCCATGAGAACGCGAATTATTCCATTCTCTTTCGTTATACTGTTTTCTATGATGCTTACTTTTAGCTTGGATTTAATTTCGCTGATGTCTTCTGGCGATTAAAGTGAAACTCTCTTGCATGAATTCACGCGAAGTAACTGTTTAAAATATTTTTGGTTCAGACTTAACCTTTTCGTACATTGGTGTATGCAAGTAAAATGGAGCGCCATCATCGTAGTCAAATTTATCATCAGGATCCATTTCGCATTTGTACAAATCAATCTGTACTTTTGCTAAGTTATCTGTACATTGCTCTATTCTGTTATTAGCCTTTGTGTATACTAAAAAATTATAACAATATGCATTGTGTGCAAAATCAGTAATAAACGCATAATTGCTATGTTTCCTCAAAAATTCAACACCTGTGTTGTCGTTATAAAACAACGGCTCAGATATCATTTTTGGTTTATTCTGTGCATTTCGAAAAACAACTCCATAAAAACCGTGCTTTAAAGATTCTATTAATACCAAGAACTCTTGACCGTACTCTATTTTCCCACGAATGGAGTGTGCCAATACATGAAAATGTGACGGGAAATAAGAGCTTGCTTGTGGCGCGCACAATTTTATAGATAGACCTATTGCTGAAATGACTCGTTGCGTGGTAAACGAGGTTGGACCTTTTACAACTAAAAGGCTGTCAACTTGCCGTAAATCGAATGTAGCTTCTTCGATTAATTCTTGCAATAACGGAAGAAGCTTCTTAGATTGCGCAGTAACGTCTCCCCACATGCATTGACGTTTGTATATTATTCCGCGGCATTCCAGTGCAATGTATCCGTTTTGTACATCTGAATATAGTGATAGGATGGCGCTGCAACTCTTACTCATTCTAACGTCATTACTCCATTGTATTCCATAATTCGGTAAATTCATTGAACGCTATGTTTTTCTCTACTACGTTAGCATTCTTCAACAGGTGTTCCACAGCAAGATCTTCAAGAACAGTAGGATAAAATTTCTTCAATGCTTCTGGATTTTGTGAATAAAAGGTCAATATCCTGTCTTGTTCTAATGGATAATTGGATAGTTCTTCTTCTACAGCCATTTTAAGGCGATCACTAGTTACACTCAGTTTTTCAGCTTCAATGACTTTGCTGATTACATACCCTAGCCGAACTCTTCGCTTCGCAATATCTCTATACTCATTTGCAATTTCTTCGTCAGTTTTTCCTCTTACATCTGCATCATCTACACTGCGGGCCTCCTTCAACTCGGCCGACACGTATTTCCATATTTCGTTAAAATCCTTGTCTACAATTGATTTCGGCACGTCAAAAGAATATAACTCCGATAATGTATCCAAAATAGATCGTTTACGTAATAAGTTAATTTTTTTCTGATGCTCTTTTCTCAATTGTTCTTCTAAATGCTTTTTAAAAGAGTCAATATCGTTGAAACCTAACCATTTTAATCCAGCATCATCAAGCTCCGATTGTGACATTGAAGAAATTTCTGTTATCTCAAAAGTTAATTCAACTTTTTTGTCAGCGTATTTACCAAATTTTTTAATTTTAGGTACACGAATAGATTGCGTTACGCTGCTACCTAATGATTTTCCTTCAAAAACCACAGCAGCCATGTGTTTTATGAAATTATTCTGCTCATCATAACTTCCACCGACGCACACTGTAATGTTCTTGTGACATAAATCGTCAATTATTTGACCTTTATGAACAACTGTGCATGCAAAATTTACTATGTCTCCGTTCTGTGCATCTCTTTGAACGGGAATCGGCCGCTGAAAATTCGCACAAAATTCATTAAATGATTTGTCTATTTCTTCTTGTGTAAGATCACATTGAACAGTGTTTATTGTTACGTCTTTCATATTCATCAAATCAAATGATGGTGCTTGCTCAACAATAAGAGAAAACGATAAATCTTTTCCTCTTTCATATGCTGTCACTTGATATAGCGGTGTAGATGCTGGTGCCAGTTTTTCATCGTCTAGTATTTTTTTAACGTAATCCTGAATAGCATTATCAATAGCAAAAGATTCAGCTTGGTCAACATAATTTTTTATAGCTATGTGTTTCGGCACTTTCCCCTTACGAAATCCATCAAGTTTTAATGTTTCTGATTTTTTATCTATCCATTCATTTATTCGTTTTTCTATGTCCTCAGCAGGAATTACAACTAAGAATTTTATTTCAACAGAAGAATTATGAACTTTACTGATTTGCATATGTGTCCAACCTTTAATTTTTTATCATCATCTCACTCAAGAACTTCTTGAGACTGGTGCGGCCGAAGGGACTTGAACCCCCAAAGCTTTCGCTACCAGGACCTAAACCTGGCGTGTTTACCAATTTCACCACGGCCGCTAAATACATTATACGGATAAAGCTATCAAAATGTAATAAGACTATCAATAAACTCTGTACCTGGTAGATTGAATAAATTAAAAATAAATATTCGAATTTTTTTATCACACTTTTTACAATGATATAAACTATTCCTGTAATGTATAAGTTAATGTACTTTGAGACTGCCCAGCGAGAGTCGCCCCCTGCGAATATACTCCATTGGGGTTGCCCCATTCAACATGGGATACGGTTCATCCGGTGGCTTTTTCGTTTTTTTTGCCGTGCAAAAAAGTACTTTCCATTCTTGTTCTTCGAACAGCGCATCGCACGGAAGTTCAGGATTTACTCTCGCAATATAAGTCAAGTTCATTATAAAAGAAGCGATAATTGAATA
>JAITIY010000060.1 GCA_031279185.1 Holosporales bacterium | reverse complement strand
ACCATCAGCGCCATACAGCGCAGAATTCGTGCAAAGCCGCGTAGATGCATTGCACGCACAATTGGATCGTGAAACGGCGCAGGTGCCCAACTTAGTGAGTGGCAAATATAGCCCTGCCGCTGCAAACCCTAACGCTGCACGTGTCCGTGACGAAATGGATTTTTTCAATAGTATAAGTAATCCATTGTATTATTTTGAACTGTTGAAGATGATTGATCGCGAGGTGGCCAATTTGTGGGTACATCGGAATATACCACAAACCGCTAGCGGTCTTGATAACTACATAACGGACTCGTTCAAAAACTGGGCAAAGGATTTTGTGAATATACACAAATATTTCTCGTCAATGACGCCCGGGCGTAAACTGGATGCAATTCACTATTTTCTCTTGATGTCGCAAATGCATCGTTCTATGCTTCGAACAGTATTTGATTGCTCTGATCGTGGTGAATCTTGGGAAATCATGGAGTGTGGGGGCAGTGATGTCTTTTACTGTGAAGCGTTGGCTGGCGGGGTTTGTTCGTATGTTGTACTGGGGCACCCTTCCGCATTGTGTCGTTATAACACAGGTTTGGTCTTACGACAAACTCCTGTAGATGTATCCCATTACAATGTCAGGGTCGATTCCAGATTTGCGAATGGCGATATTGCGGCATCACTGTATAGGTTGCACTCTTCCTTCCCTTTTAACGATTTGCGTAGCTTCTGCAGAGTAACTGCTGTTACCGAGATACTTCGAGCAATTACCAACGCAGTTCCACAATCCAAAAGTGATCAATCGCCAACCAAAATTGCTCAATTACCACAAAATTGTAACAGTTTGGGCTGTACGTTGAGCTACAAATTTCTGTGTGACGAACGCATAGACATACTTGCAAATCGTGTTTGTTATACGGATCCGGCCACCCAGAAAACGATTTTAGCTGCAGCATCGTATGGTGAGAACATCGTTTACCTCTCCGCAAATGAGAAGGTTGAGCCCGCGATGTATTTACGGAACTGTCCCATTCTGGGCTTGCAATCAGTGATCGTAAATAACGTTGCTACTGATCCAGTCTGGATGCACTTGAGTTCAATCTTGTGCCACTCTTTGTTTGGTCCGGTCGGCTACTTAGTTAGTGGAGGCAATCATATCCGTCGCGTATATCCCACGGGGCATGTAGAAGCCCTGGCACAACATTCACTATCTGTTTTGCCACATCAGAACTTCATAACGAAATTCATCGGATAATAACTCATGCGTGCTCGGTCAATTGTACAAAAATGAAGAACGGAAAATCTGTGCACAATAGAAAAACGAAGGCGAGTTTGGAAAAAATTAATCATTTTCTGCGATAGTTAATTTTAGGCAGTTCATAAATAAAGTCCTGATCAAAAATGAACTGCCTTAAAATTGTATAAAAAAAAAGAAAGCACGAGCGATACCATAAGTAAACTATCAAAACGGTCAGCAAAGCCGCCGTGTCCAGGAATCAGTTGTCCCATATCTTTGACTTGTAAATATCGTTTTGCTAATGACTCAACCAAATCCCCAATATGTGCAAAAACAGACATGATAAGTGTCAGTAATATGATTTTGTATAAGTGCTCTGTGCGAACGAGAAATATTCCAGCACATGTGCACACTAATTCTGCGACCAACAGACCTCCATAAAATCCAGCCCACGTTTTTCCTGGACTAATCTTTGGTGCAAGTTTCTTGCCACCAATTATTTTCCCTATAAAAAATGCGCCTGTGTCTGTTGCCCAAACACACAAAAATATCCATAAAACAAAAATAAATCCAAATTTAGCGTAAATTTTTACAAGAACACATATTGAGATGCAGATGTAAATAAGACCAAGCAGAACAATTTCCAACGTCAAATTCATTTTTTGTTTGCGTAACATTAGTGCAAACGTGCACGCTAAGATTACAATTCCTCTAAAATAGTACTCATTGTTAGTAAAATACATCACCATTGCTACACAAATAGCCAGGACAAGCGGTCTTGTTACGTTAGTCACACTTAACCACTCGTATACTATTCCAGCGCATATGACCGACATAAATATTTGAAAGTACAGTTGACCTGCTAAAACAGAAGACACGATTAAAGCTACAATAGCAAACGAGCTAATTGTTCTAATAATTAATTCAGTGTTTTCCTTTTTTTCCTTTTTTCTTGGTGCTATGTTCATGGTCTAATGCTCCCGAAGGTACGAATCTTTTTTCTGTAACAGTCAATTACTTCAGCAAATCTATCGACAGTAACATCTGGCCATAATTCCGGAATAAATATAAGTTCCGCGTATGCTAAGTACCATAAAAGAAATCCACTTACTCGGTATTCATTAGCAGATCGTATGAGTAAATCTGGAGGAGGTATTCCGTTTAAATACATGTATTTTGAAAATTCTTCACAGGTAATCAAAGTATTTGGCTTATCGTTATCGTTTGATCCACATGTTCGCTCACGTATAATCTTATTTGCGGCGTATACTATTTCTTCTTTACCAGAGTAAGCAATAGCTAAGATCAATGTCAACCCGCAGTTAGATTGAGTTTTTTGTACTAATTCATTGAGTTCAGTTTGTATAGATATTGGTAAGCGAGATAAATCCCCAATAGTTTGTACTTTGAATAATTCAACGATATGTTTTTTATTAAACTCACGGATGATGGTTGGTACAAGAGAAAAAAAATCATCTAACCAAGCTTTGCCGCGTTTCATTAAGTTTTCGTGTGACATTACGAATACAGTAATATACCTGATTCCTATGTCATTCCCGTAAACAGCAATTTGCTCAACTACGTTCATTCCTTTTTCGTACGCAGTAACTGTGCCGCATTTGTGTTTCTTAGACCAACGCATATTGCCGTCAGGAATAATTGCGACATGTTTAGGGATATTGTTCATTATGAAGAAACGCTAATTCAATAACATAACTGATATCCTACCAGCATTAACGACATTTCTCAATTGTCGTGCAGCGCTGTAAACGAAAGTCGATGGCTCAGGAATGCACCAGTTTACTTCCGCATAGTATTTACTATAGCTTAGACGTTAAGAAGATCAGATTGTAATTAGTATAAAAACATCACATACAATACAGTACCCTAAAATATAGTGAATTCGCCGTATTGTTTTTATCAAAAACCATTGAAAGCCATCAACCGTTTCGTCTCCAGCTTGTTCCTTGTGCAGAATCTTCCAAAACAATTCCGTGTTCAAACAATTCGTCTCTTATTTTATCGGATAGTGCAAAATTTTTATTTCGTTTAGCTTGCGCACGTTCATCTATTTTAGCATTTATAAATACTTCATCTAGATCGCTTTTTGTGTTGCTTTGAAACCATTGATGAGGTACATAGAACAAAATTCCTAAAATATGTCCGCAATAGCAAATCGCGACAAATAATTCTTTGCTTGGTGTTTTATCGTACTCCTGAATCATTTGATTTAAACATTGAATTGCAATTGGTGTGTTCATGTCATCGCACAATGCTGCGAAAAAGTCGTGGCCAAGCTCTTGTATCCTATCAATGTTCGCATCGAATACATTTTTTGGATTTTCTATAATATCTTTTGAAATAGAATCATCTCCATCGCACTGTTTGCATAAAATGCGATACCACTTATTCAAAAGCTGCTGAGCCATAATGAGCAATTGGTATGTCCAATCAAGTGGCTGGCGGTAATGCGTAGAAATAAGAGTTAAACGAATTACCTCCGCTGGATACTTTTCCAACAACTCCCTTACTGTAAAAAAATTACCAAGCGATTTGGACATTTTCTTTCCATTAATCATTAAGTGTCCGTTGTGCAACCAAAATCTTGCCATTTCAGAAACACCAAGTGCACCACAACTTTGTGCGCGCTCATTTTCATGATGCGGGAAAATTAAATCTATACCACCAGCATGTATATCAAAAACATCTCCTAAGTAAAAATAACTCATAGCAGAACACTCTATATGCCATCCAGGCCTGCCGTATCCCCACGGGCTATCCCAGCCAGGAACATTGTCGTGTGATGGCTTCCACAATACAAAATCACATGGATTTTTCTTGTAGGTCGCTACTTCTACACGAGCTCCAGCTAATAATTCTTCTGGTGTTTTCGACGATAACTTTCCGTATTCACTATATTTGCTTACCTCGAACAATACGTGACCATTTGCTTCGTAGGCAAAACCTTTGTTGATTAGTCGCGCTATCATTGTCATCATTTGGTCAATAAATTCTGTTGCTCTTGGAGAATACGTTGGGTCATATACGTTTAGCTTATGCATATCGTGTAAAAATTCTATTTCAAATTTGCGTGCTATTTCTGAAAAATGGCATTGTTTTTCTAAACTTGCTGTGTAAATTTTGTCATCTATGTCAGTAATGTTTCTGACATAAATTACAGAAGCGTACATATGACGTAGCAATCTGTAAAGAACGTCAAACGCTACCATAGCTCTAGCATTTCCGAGATGAGCGAAGTCGTATACCGTTGGGCCGCACACGTACATTTTTATGCAATACGGTTTTTTCCAATTATCGTATTGCTCGATCTCTGCTTTTTGTGAATCAATTTGTGGTTCCTTTGGAACAAAAATTTCTTTCTTACGCGACAAACTATTGTATAAGACTAAGTTCATTAGCATGATTGATTCCATATTCATTCTACTTTCAAATATACCAGATTTACTATGGTATGAGAAAAATCATCACATTTCGCGTAATATGATATATAGGTAGCATGTCGTTATTGTTGATTCAAATTTTACCAATGAGCAATTGTTACATAAAAATCGTAATAAAACGTTGTAAATGTAATAAATTTTGCAAAATAGGAAATAACAAACAACTCATTTTATGAACGAAGATACAAATAATGGCGTAGACCAAAAGCAAATAGGCACAATAACTCTAAAAGGAGAAATTGAGTGCATTACGTTTCAAAGTAATGGTTTCGTTGTTGCAAAAGTCAAAACAAGTGGCAATAAACATTCGATACCAGTTGTTGGCAATATACCAAATCCAACACCTGGATCTATTTTAAATATGCGTGGAACGTGGTTTATTCATCCCAAGTTTGGACAACAATTTAAAATTGTTGAGTGCACATGCACAATTCCAGCATCAGCGTATGGTATTGAAAAATATTTGGGTTCCGGTTTAATCAAAGGTATAGGACCTTCTATAGCACGAAAAATTGTTAAAATATTTGGAGATAAAACACTTGAGGTGATTGAAAACTCCACGACGGACCTATTAAAAATAGATGGCATTGGTGCGCATCGGATCGAAATGATCAAAAAAGCTTGGCAAGATCAAAAAGAGATTCGTAATGTCATGATCTTTCTGCAGTCGTGTGATATAAGTACGGCCTATGCAACTAAGATATATAGAAAATACGAAAACGACTCAATTGCGATTGTAAAAGAAAATCCATACAGATTGGTGACAGATATTTTCGGAATAGGATTTTTGACAGCAGATAATATCGCCCGCAAGCTAGGTGTTGATGAACAATCACCAATAAGGGCAGAGGCTGGGGTATTGTTCGTACTACAGGAATTTGCAAACGATGGTCACGTTTATTGCTTGCAGTACGAATTGATTAAAAAGGCCATGGACGTACTAAAAATTAATGAAGACACAATACAACAAGCGATAAAATCGCTAAAGCTTACAGGCAGAATAGTTATCGAATTGTTTAAAAACTCTCCATGTGTATTTTTGTACGGGTACCACTTTGCGGAAGTAAAGGTTACAGAAAAATTACTATCAATTGCTTCAACTCCACGCCAAATAAAGTCTATTAACTCTACTACTGCGATTGAGTGGATTCAAAAAAAATTATCCATAGTATGGGCATCTAAACAAAGAGATGCGATTAAAGCAGCGATTACAGAAAAATTATTGGTTATAACGGGGAGTCCTGGTACTGGAAAAACAACAATAATTAGAGGAATACTTGAGATTCTATCAACAATAACATCGAAAATCGTTTTAACTGCACCAACAGGACGAGCAGCAAAGCGTTTGTCAGAAACGACTGGCCGTGAGGCTAAAACAATTCACAGACTACTTGAATATGCGGATGGCTCATTTCAACGCAATGAAAACAATCCAATTGATTGTGATTTTATCATTTTAGATGAAACATCAATGGTTGATATCTTATTAATGCATCATTTGCTCAAAACTGTTCCGAATTATGCAACTTTTATAATGATTGGTGATATTAACCAACTTCCGTCTGTTGGGGCTGGTAGTGTGTTAAAGGATATCATTAATTCTGGTCAAATTACCGTTGTTCAACTAAATGAAATTTTTAGACAGGCACAAAAATCCATGATTGTTGTTAATGCACATAAAATCATTAGTGGAATTGTGCCAAACGTTAGCAATGCGAATGAAACAGATTTTTATTTTGTAAAAGAAATAGATGTAGAAAAGATAAAAGATCAGATAGTGAGTTTAGTGAATGAGCGAATTCCAAGAAAATTTGGATTCAATTCGTTGAGCGATATTCAAGTTTTAACTCCGATGCATCGTGGAATAATAGGAACAGCGATTCTAAATGAATCTATTCAAAATGTACTAAATCCTAGCGGAATTGAGATTATTAGAGGAGATCGGAAATATCGTGTTGGAGATAAAGTTATGCAGATAAGGAACAATTACGATAAAGATGTGTTTAACGGAGACATAGGTTTCATTACGAAAATTGATACAGAGGATCAACTGGTTTTTGTCAAAATAGATGAACGATTGATTCGATATGAATATTTGGATTTAGATGAATTGGTATTGGCATATGCTATATCAATCCATAAAAGCCAAGGATCAGAATATCCGGCGGTGATTATACCTTTATCTATGTCGCACTATATTATGCTTCAGCGTAACCTCATTTATACTGGTATTACTCGAGGGAAAAAGTTGGTGATAATTGTTGGTGATATGCAAGCGCTGGCAACAGCAGTCAATAACAATAAGACAATGGAGCGTAACACACTATTAAATATTCGTTTACAACATTATCTTCATTCTTTGACAACGCTTGATGTGTAAAAATCATGCGGTCAGCATCGCAAGTACAGTATAATTATCTTAATGTTGGTACAGTTTGAGCATACGCAATGATTAATTTATTAGATCCGAAGCTTGATTACATTTTTAAGACAATATTTGGTAAAGATGATAAAAAACCGTTGTTGATTTCGTTTTTGAATGCGTTGTTTAAGGGGCGGCCGCGTATAAAAGACATAACGCTGGAAAATACGGATATCTCCAAAATCCTGGAAACAAACAAAGCCAGTCGTCTAGACGTTAA
>JAITIY010000011.1 GCA_031279185.1 Holosporales bacterium | reverse complement strand
GGATTTTTCAAAAACGACAACCACGCCGTCAACAAATCCGCCGCATCTGCGTCCTGCGGATTAAATTTCGGTAGCTCGATAAAAATAATCCGCGCAGAGGCCGTCAGCACCTGATACGGATCCGGAGGATTTTCCTGAAACGTCATGTACGCGTCACTTATTGCGTTATGGCGTTGTGTCACATTCTGCCCCAGGATCCATATACCGATCACGTTTGGCACTTTATACGACTCGCCAGAGTGTAGCGCCATCGGGACCATGTTTGCCAGGTAATAGAACGCCCTCTGGGGGATTTCGCCAGTGTTTTTGCACTGAATTTCAATATCCAGCTTGGTACCGTCGTCGGTTGTGGCCTTAACGTCTAGACGACTGGCTTTGTTTGTTTCCAGGATTTTGGAGATATCCGTATTTTCCAGCGTTATGTCTTTTATACGCGGCTTCCCCTTAAACAACGCATTCAAAAACGAAATCAACAACGGCTTTTTATCGTCTTTGCCAAATATTGTCTTAAAAATGTAATCAAGCTTCGGATCTAACAAGTTAATCATTGCGTATGCTCTAACTGTACCAACACTAAGATAATTATACTGTACTTGCGCTGTGGACCGCATGATTTTTATACTAAAGGCTCAATACCACCCAGGTCCTTACTCCCTAACAAAAAGAACAACTATAAAGATAGCGTAAAATGCAAGTTTAATTGTATATACTGCGTATGGTTTTCGCTTGTTTCGTCGATAAATTTGGACATGTTGGGCGTTAAGTGGATTTACTAATTTTTTTGCGATTTTGTATAGTTTTTGCATATTGCAAAATTGCTGTAAAAAATATAGCTTTAATCAAAATTGATAATAGTAAAGACCACAGTGAAAAAATATTGGTATGCCATATTGTTGGCTGGTGTGGCTTGTACTCCAACCCGGAACGATACTGATGAAATACAATGCATCGACGCGACAAAAGCTCGAACTGGTAGGTTAGTTGTATTGAATCATCCATTAGTGCATCATCACCTTAGCATCATCAGGGATAAAAATACAAACTCAAGCGCTTTCAGATTTTCGTTGAAAAGAATTGCAGAACAGCTAGTTTATGAAGCCACAAAAAATTTATCTACGATAGCCGTAAATGTCAGCACTCCTGTAGCAGATACTATTTGTAAGTGCGTTGATCCGAATAGAAAAATTTTTATAGCATCAATTTTAAGAGCAGGTCTTGGTATTACAAATATCGCATCAGACATAATTCCAAATGCTGAAATTCATCTTCTTGGTATGTATAGAGATGAAAAAACTCACAGTCCAGTTTGGTATTACAACAAACTTCCTGAAACTTTTAAAAATACACACAGTATTACTGTATTCATTTGTGATACAATGCTCGCTACAGGAGGCAGTGCGTCTGAAGTTGTAAAGATGTATCTTAGAAAGGGAATACCAGAAGAAAATATTATTATTATATGTGTAATAAGCGCGCTAAAAGGCGTGAATAAATTATTTGAAGAGTTCCCTAAGATAAAGATAATAACTGCAAGTGTGGATAGAACGTTAAATCAAGAATGCTATATCGTTCCAGGTTTAGGAGACGCTGGTGATAGAATATTTAATACAGTCGTTGCAAAGTAACTTCTGGGAGATACAAGACGTAAAAAAGTCTAACAAAAAATATCTGTTTGAAACCCATTTTCTCTGTAAAAATTAAAGATTAAGTCTTTTTGTATTGAAGTTATCTCTTTGTCAAACTTAAGCTCGTTAACATCAATCTCCACATTTATATCTCGTACTAATGTGACGAGTTTTCTGCAAATATGAATATTTTCAATGTTTTTTGCTATAAGCTCTCTTTTATTTTTTGGTGAAATCATATGAACATTCGCTAATAAAGCGTCGAGTGAACCGAATTGTTTAATTAAAATTGCGGCCGTTTTTACTCCGATACCAGGAACACCACTTATTCCGTCAGTTGCATCACCAGCTAAAGATTGCACATCTATAATTCTTCGCGCGTCTACACCAAATTTTGATAGAATATCTTCCGACGTAATCCATTTAGATGAAACAGGATCGAAAATCTCAATACCGTTATCATATAACTGCATCAAGTCTTTATCCGATGAGACAATCACTACATTAATACCTCTTCCCTTAGCCTTAGTCGCGTAACTAGCAATAACGTCATCTGCTTCAAAATTTTGTACTTCTTTTACAGCGCAACCAAATAATTTACATGCTTTACGAATAAGTGTGAATTGTGGAATTAATTCTTTTGGAGTATCACGTCTGCAAGCTTTATAATCCGGGGACATTTCATGTCGAAAATTGTGACGCGACACATCAAACACTCCTGCCCAAAGAACACTAACTTCACCTGTTTGGTGTTGTTTCTCTATTATCATTTTTCTTAACTTACGTAACATCTTGCAGAATCCATACACAGCACCAACTTGTGTTCCATCTAATCTAGTTAGTTGTGGAAGCGCATAAAATGCTCTAAAAATAAAGCCAGAGACGTCGATCAGATAAATGACCATAATTCCAGATAAATATCAAACAATACAACCAGCGAACTAAATATTATCAAATAATTCGCAGGTTTTTATAAATCAAATTAATTTTCAGTGTCAACTTCTTCTAGCTGAGTACCTGTCGCTGCAGATATTTGTACTTCTGCCTCTTCGATCGATTGCGCGACATTGATCTTGACGCAGACAGAAACTTCCGGATGCAACATAACGTTTAATATATGAATACCGAGCGTTTTAATCGGATTATTTATGCAAATTTGAGATTTCTTCACATCATATCCGGCAACGTTAATAGCGTTAGATACATCTATCGCTCTGACAGAACCAAATAAATGACCAGATTCACCAGCTTGACGAATGATGTTGACACCAAGACCATCCATTTTTGATGCGATCTGCTCTGCCTCAGATTTTCTGTTTAAATTTTCTGTTTCTAAAACAGCTTTCTGTTTTTCAAAATTTGCCAAATTTTCTTTTGAAGCTCTTAAGGCTTTTTTCCGCGGCAACAAAAAATTACGTGCATACCCATCTTTCACATTAACTACATTGCCAAGATTTCCTAAATTGCCAACTTTTCCAAGTAAAATAACCCTCATCGCGATCCTCTTAGTTAACAACACTTAGCCAATCCCTAAAATTATCACAAAAAACATACAAGCAGCAAATAGCGAATTACAAACGGTCAAACGCTATCATGATTATGCGAAAAAATGATAACAAATTAGTTTTTAATCACCATACAATTCCTGCTGACCACAGCCACTACTACATCCTTTTTTGTCTCACATGTGTTTGAACACCTGGGCATCCATCGTCAAAAATTACGTAAACCATTGTTACGTGATACATCAATATTTTGTAAAAAACGATAACAGTTTGGTACATTTGCTAAACATTAATCTGCGTTCGTAATTAAAAATGTATTTCTTTTCTCAATTTAAATATTCCACATAAATTGAACAGCATAATGACTCCTCCAGCGATGAACATTACCAGTCTTGCGAAATTTTGATCTAAGAAAGAAAAAAGTACAAATGAACATACAGCATAAACAAAGTAAAATACTATAGCTTTTTCAGAAATAGCTTTCGCACTTTTTAATGCAACGGATAGATATCCAAGAATCGTCGTCCACCCTGCTAAAAAAAACAGCATTGCCATCAGTTGTTTGACATAAGGAAAATATGGAGACAGAGACGACACGACACAATCAAATCCGTGAGTACAACCAGATTTCCATTGTCCAGTACAAAGCACCAATAAAACAGTTAATGTGCAAATCACGCAATCAGTAAGTAGCGTAAAAATTGCACTTTTCGCCTGTGCGTGTGGCGAATTTAACTGTGTTTCTGATTGAATTACCGAATCATAACCCATGCCAATATCGCCAGAATATATCGCATTAGACATTCCTTGCTGAATAGTTTGAGCACAAGAGCTTCCTAAAAATCCACCAACAGCCGCGTGACCTGTAAATGCGGATCGCAAAACATCGGCAAGAATAGTTCGAATATTGGTACCACTACAACAAATCACATATACGCAAACAAAAGCATAAATTAATAAAAAGAATGGCATTAATACACTACACACTACTGACAGCCTGTTGACTCCGCCAGCAATCACGTACCCTGTTCCAGCTAAAAGTGAGAGCATAACAACGTAACGATTTATATTAAATGCATTTACAATCGCATCTTCAACAACCTTAAATTGATAGATTTCTGTACCGTAAATGCACATTAGGATACAAAACAAAACAGGAATGAATTTCCATTTGAATGCTTTAGATAAATAATACATGGCGCCGCCATCGTATCCGCCAGTTTTGTTGAGAGATCGATATTTTATCCCTAAGAATATTTCCGAGTATTTAACAAGCATTCCAACAAAAACAGCCACCCACATCCAAAACAGTCCACCTGGCCCTCCAATAGATACTGCGGCAACTATACCTCCGACATTGCCGACGCCAACTGATCCACCCATTGACGTAAAATAAAGACGTATTGGCGTTATTCCTTTTTTTCGCTCTATATCCGTTGGTCTTATTAATGCGTGAAATGTTTGTAATGGATGAAGCAGTGTTTTTATTTGGAAAAAACGTGACTTTACCGTCAAATATAAACCGATGAGTATGATTAACGTAAAATCAATATATTCCCAAAGACAATCGTTGATTGTGTGCAGCACGCTATATATCAAGCGAAATATCTCCGGTAAAACAACTCACGACAAACCATTCTGTTGCAGTAAATAATCAAGCGAATCGAAACGCAATACGCGAATCGATAGGATGATTTAACGTTTTGAAAATTGAAATTTCTTTCTAGCCTTTGGTTGCCCGCATTTTTTTCGCTCAACGACACGACTATCACGAGTCAAAAACCCGCATTTTTTCAATATTGGCCTCAGCTCAGGTTCATAAAAAACCAAAGCTCGACTAATTCCATGTTTGACTGCCCCAGCTTGCCCAGACAGACCACCGCCTTTTACTGTGCACCATACGTCGTATTGGTTTAGACGATTCGTATTTTTAAATGGCTGAGATATCAACATTCGCAATACAGCTCTAGAAAAATATGTGGTGCAATCTTTCCCATTGACAATTACGCCACCAACGCCTGGCTTTATCCATACACGTGCCACAGCGTTTTTGCGCTTACCCGTTGCATACGCTCTACCTTGTGCATCAATCTTTTGTACATACTGAATGGCTGAAGATACGGGTGATGTTGCCAACTCCGGAGTATTAACAACACTTACCGCAGTTTTTAAATTTTCAAGATTAAAAACTTTATCTTCCATAACTAGCTCCTTTTCTTGTTTTTGACATTCTCATCAGCGAAATTGAACAATTCCGGCTTTTGGGCAACGTGTTTGTGCTCTGGACCAGGATACACATGCAACTTACGAAAGACCCGGCGACCTAACGGTCCATCAGGGATCATCCGTTCTACAGCTTTTAATAAAACACGCGACGGATATTTACCAAGGAGAATCTTTTCCGCAGTTTTTTCCTTCAATCCTCCTGGGAAACCAGAATGGCTATAGTAGATTTTATCTTTAACCTTATTTCCAGTAAGGTGAACTTTGCCTGCATTTATAACAACGACATGATCGCCACAATCATTATGAGGTGTAAATATCGCTTTGTTTTTTCCTCTCAATATATTTGCAATCTTACTTGCTAGCCGGCCAAGCACAAGGCCTTCAGCGTCAATAAGTATCCACTTCCTGTCCGTCTCGGCAAGCTTGCACGACGGAGTATACATTTTTATAGACATACGCCACTCTGCATAATTCATACACTCGTGATTATGCTAATTTTACGAATTAAATACAAGCTGGAATGTGCAGTCTCAT
>JAITIY010000010.1 GCA_031279185.1 Holosporales bacterium | reverse complement strand
ATATGGATCCTGGGGCAGAATGTGACACAACGCCATAACGCAATAAGTGACGCGTACATGACGTTTCAGCCAAATCATCCGGACCCGTATCAGGTGCTGACGGCCTCTGCGCGGATTATTTTTATCGAACTACCGAAATTTAATCCGCAGGACGCAGATGCGGCGGATTTGTTGACGGCGTGGTTGTCGTTTTTGAAAAATCCCGTATTCATGGATGACACGTTTCTTGAGATAAAAGAAGTTAAGGCGGCGATGGAAGCGCTGAAATATATCAGTGCAGATGATGAGGTTAGGGCGATTGCAGATTTGCGACAAAAGACGATTAACGATTACAACAGCGAGATGACTGTGGCTCGGGAGGAAGGGCTGGAGGAGGGCATCGCTATCGGTGAAGCGAAAGGCATCGCTATTGGTGAAGCCAAGGGCATCGCTATCGGCAAGGAAGAAGGCAAGGAAGAGGGCATCGCTATTGGTGAAGCAAAGGGCAAGGAAGAGGGCATCGCTATTGGCAAGGCAGAAGGCAAGGAGGAAGGCCTCAAAGAAGCCGCCCGTTCCATGCTCGCTGCAGGAATCCCGCCAGAAATAGTCAGCCACTGCACCAAGCTATCCATTGAAGAAGTCACTGCACTGCAGAAATAGTTAGTCTTCTTACTCACCATCTGCCGTACATTTTTTTAATCAGAAAACAGATAAATTTTTTGCAGTGACGTATAACAAAAATTTTGGTCAAATGAGTAAGGAGAATGCGTGATAAGTTTTACATTTTTTTAAAACATGATGTTTTAGCGACGTATATTAGGAATTATCGATGACAAATTCAGCTGAACGAAAATATGGTTTGTGGGAAATAGTTATTGGACTTGAAGTTCATGCTCAAGTTTCATCTGCATCTAAATTATTTAGTGGTTCCGCCACAGATGGAGATTGTGGTCCAAATACACGCGTAAATTTTTTTGATGCTGGCATGCCTGGAACATTACCAGTGATAAATTCATTTTGTATAGATCAAGCAATTAGAACTGGTATTGGTGTTCATGGTAAAATAAATAAAGTATCTATATTTGATAGAAAAAACTATTTTTATCCTGATTTACCAAATGGATATCAAATATCACAGTTTTATTATCCAATTGTTAGTGGCGGGTATCTCGATGTTTTCGACAATAATGAAATGCACAGAATTAGGATAACGAGAATTCACCTTGAGCAAGATGCTGGAAAGAGTATTCATGATTTAAATCCGACAAAATCGTACATAGATCTAAATCGTGCTGGTGTTGCATTAATGGAAATAGTAACAGAGCCAGATATACGTTCTGTAGAACAAGCAATTATATTTGCAAAAAGATTACATATGCTCGTACAGTATCTTGGCACATGCGACGGAAATATGGAGAAAGGAAATTTTCGTATTGATGCGAACATTTCAGTGCACAAGCCACGTACTCCATTTGGAACACGTGTAGAAATTAAAAATTTGAATTCATTTAAATTTATGCAAGCAGCACTCAATTTTGAAATAGAACGACAAATTGAGTTAATTGAAAATGGTGGCACAGTAACGCAAGAAACGCGGCTATTTGATCCGCAAAATTGTGTCACTATGACTATGAGAGATAAAGAAAACGCGAATGATTACAGATATTTCGCAGATCCTGATTTGCCCCCTTTGGTGTTAACGGATAACCGCATTAACGAAATCAATCACGGAATGCCAGAATTGCCAGATCAAAAGAAAAAACGATTTATGAAAGAATTTGGTCTTGGTGAATATGATGCGGACATTTTGTCGAACGATCGTTTAGTTGGACAATTTTATGATGAGGCGGTTTCCTGTAATATATTTGTGGATAAAAAAGCGGCATATAAATTGATAGCGAATTGGATTATTGGTGATTTATTTGCAAAAATGAAAGAGTGTTCGATCGAAATGAAAGATGTTTCGATAAAACCAACAGCAATTGCTTCAATAGTAGCAATGATACAAGATGGTACAATTTCAGGGAAGATAGCCAAAACTGTGTTTGAAAGAATATGGAATGAACCAAACGAGAACCCTTCAGATATAGTAATTAAAGCAAATCTCAAACAAATTTCTGATGAAAATGAAATTTTACCGGTAATTCGTTCTATAATCAATGAGAACACAAAGCTTGTCGATGACTTTAAACATGGAAAAACGTCTGTTTTTGGCTTTTTTGTTGGAAAAATAATGGCATACTTCAACGGCAAAGCAAATCCTGAGCTAGTGAACTCTTTGTTGAAAGCAGAATTGTCTAAGTAATGTGGTTATATTTGTAACATCAAATCAATTTTTGCAAGTCACTTACAGTTGAATTTGTTAAAACGTACATTTGCAAAACTTTTAAATATTATGAGCCATTTGTATAATATACACATTACGATCAAACACAAAAATCATTGCAAACACATTACTGCTGTAGTAGACTCTCATGGTAGTATCTCGATGCTGATAAATTAAAAGGAGAAAGGAATGGCTAAAGATAGTAAAGTTTATGATAGATTTATGCGGGATTTAATGGATGAAAAAACATCCGTTGTAATTTTTTTGATCAATGGTGTAAAACTACAAGGCGTAATAAGCGATTTTGACGAAATTTCGTTAATACTTACTAGAGAGCAGCACGTTCAGTTGCTGTATAGGTCTGCAATATCAACAATTGTGCCACAAAACAGACAAGATGGTTGACGACGATTTCGCGGTGCCACAATTACGTCAACAACAAAGCAAATGCTATGCGACCGCGCTAGGAAACCTGAAAAGCTACTGCCGCAATCATTTGTTGCAATGCAGTCAGTTACAGTATTTGTTGTAATTGGAGATTGAGTTTGAGAACCAATTAGTATTGCCAAATCAAATACCTGAGGGACGTTTTGTTCGCACGTTAGATATTTTGTTTGATCTGTGAAACGCTAGCAC
The DNA here is from genome assembly GCA_031279185.1 of Holosporales bacterium. Taxonomy (GTDB): domain Bacteria; phylum Pseudomonadota; class Alphaproteobacteria; order BNTO01; family BNTO01; genus JAITIY01. The sequence goes on along the minus strand of JAITIY010000010.1, from coordinate 24,331 downwards.
GTTATTTGCCACAGATTCTAATTTTTAGTATATCAATAAATGTGGTATACTAAATTAGTTTAAGTGTATAGTGCAAGATTTATATGGGCGCTAAAAGCTACCAAGATGGAGTGAAATCGGAGCAAAAGGCAGTCGCTTTTTTACAAAAACAGAAGCACGCAGTAATCCGACGGCGCTATCGTACTAGCGTAGGTGAGATAGACATCATTTCGGAAAAAGATTCAGTTCTGCATATAACAGAAGTCAAAAAACGCAGAACCTTAACTCTTGCGAGAGAGGCAGTCTCAGAGCGACAGCAGTCGCGCATAAACAAGGCTGTCGAGGTATTTATAAAAAGCAGTGAAACAATATACGACGGGATCCAAATGAATGTTATTTTTATAGCGAATAATGAACTGCGTTATTTAGAAAATGCATGGTGTCTGTAGCAAGCAGCGAGAGTATTTATTGCATATTGTGTCCTCAATGTTTTTTTATAGTTAGCGTAAATGGAAAAGTTGTTTGCAAACTATGAAGCATGCATATTAAATTGTGAAAACACACAATTGTACGACATTTCATCGTTTGTATATGAACACTCGAAGTTCACTGGATCGTCGGCCTTTTTGATAATACAAAAAAATACGAAGCCAACCAAAAAAGGCGTAATTTTTGTAGACAGCAGATATACGCTTCAAGCCAAAAAACAGTGCGTAGGATTTGAAGTAGTTGAGTGCGATAATACACAGCATAGAATAGCCAAAATTCAAGAGTGGATGTGCAGCAACTTACCAGAATCAGCCACAATCGCATATGCGAACTTTTCTGTGCATCAGTTCTCACAACTATATGCAGATTGCCCTATGTTTAAATTCATTTCGATAGATACTTCGTTAATGAAATTAGAACAACATTACCAGATAGAGCAATATAACATTGAATACAGCGGACGTTCTTGTTTAGACAAAATTAACGATTTTGTGAAATCACTATGCAAAGAAGTATACGATAAGTACCATAACTGCGGAATCTTATTATCATCGTGCGATTCAATAGCATGGTTGTTCAATTTACGGTCAAAAAATTTAGTTCGTTTTTCACCAGCTTTTCCATCGTTATCAATCATCACACGCGATAAAGTATTTCTATTGATTCCACCAAATTCTCTAAATATTGACGAATTCAACACGTCAGAATACCCAAATATAGCAGTTTATCAAATAAATATAAATGATTATGGCGAACAATTACGAAATATAATAGAGAATACTCGCATTAATACATTGTTGTTTGATGCATCGCAATTGCCACAGTATCTGTACGAATTATTATCATCGATGACCAATATGCAACAACAAACAGATCAAATTTTGGCACAGAGGAGCATAAAAAATAACGTAGAAATTGAAAATTCAATTATCGTTCATAAAGCAGAAGGTGCAGCGATTGTAGAATTGCTTGCATGGATTGATTCTTACAATTGGCACTCTTTAACAGAATTAAATATTGCTGAGAAATTAGAGGAAATTAGGAAGAAAAATGTGCGATATAAAGGACCCAGTTTTAGATCAATTATTGCTACTGGTGAAAATGCAGCAATCGTACATTATTCACCTATTGAGTGCATTCCATTAAAACAGAATGTTTTGCTAATTGATGTAGGTGGGAACTATTACGGTGCGACAACAGATATGACACGAACAATATGGATTGGAAGACAAACTCCACCAAATTATATAATCGATTCATACACTCGTGTATTACGTGGACACATTGCGTTAGCCCTAGCTGAATTTCCTTCCGGAACAACTGGAGCTCAAGTAGACATACTAGCAAGACAATTTTTATGGAAAAATCAGCAAAATTATACGCATGCAACTGGACATGGTGTTGGAAATTATCTGACTGTTCACGAAGGAAATTTAACTATATCACCACAAAATTTTGCTTATCCATTTGTTAGCGGTATGATTGTGTCAAATGAACCAGGATACTACGAAAACGATAATTATGGGATTAGGTTAGAGAATTTAATGCTTGTTCGTGATAAATTGAAAAATTTTCTCTCATTTGCGATGTTAACGATGGTGCCATTCGATTTCAAACTAATAAAGTTTGATTTGCTGACACATGAAGAACGCGCATGGCTGAAAACTTACCATGAACTTGTTTTGAACAATTTAGAATCGTTGAAAAGCAATAATTCAGCATGGTCATGGCTTGAGCATGCTTCTGAACCATTTCTTGATTAACGATAGGTTAAGTGCGACAAATTCCATCTATCGTGGATGTATAATACGTCTAAGTTCAACGTATTTTAAGCCACTGTCTGTCGCTAGTTATTGCTTTAAAAATTTTATCGATTTTTTCCATGTTTTGATGCTGAATCATTATTCGTAGGACATGTTCTGTGCCAGATCTGCGAATTACAGCGCGTCCGTTATGTGCGACCAAATTATCGAGTTCAGTTTGTAATTCTTGAATGAATTTATCAGTGATATGTTCGTTCATTTCAAAATTTTTTGTAATTTGTGCATATGGATGAAAAACAGGAAATATTTGATCAAGTGATAAATCTTGCTTTTTCGCTATACCAAGCATTTGCAGTATCGCAATGATGCCATCTCCTGTTGTTGTGTAATTGCCAATTATAATATGCCCTGACTCTTCTCCTCCAATAATGCTTTGTGTTTGCTTCATCATACTCACAACGTTTTTATCTCCGACCTGAGATTCGAAGTGTTTTACACCAATATTCTGCAAATATTCTCTTAATCCTAAATTAGACATGCATGTTGATACAACGCCACCGCTATGCACCATATTATCGCGTACCAATTCTCTGGCAATCAGCGCAAGTATTTGATCTCCATTAATTATTTGCCCTTTTGGTGTCACGATTACTACACGGTCCGCATCTCCATCAAGTGCAATACCAACATCTGCATTTGTTTCATTTACGCATTTTTGTAAGTTAGCAGTATGTAACGCTCCACATTGTTCGTTTATATTTCGTCCGTTTGGTTCATCTGACAGCGTAATTACAGATGCACCAAGTTCCCACAAAATACGAGGAGCTACTTTATATGCAGCACCATTAGCACAATCAATCACGATTTTTAAATTATTTAAATTAAGATTTTTTGGAAACGTTGCTTTTGCAAATTCCACATATCTACCAGATGCGTCATCTAAACGAATTGATTTGCCACAGTTTTCTGCATAAATATCATCATGTGAATTATGTTCAAGCAAACGTTTTACTATGCATTCTATGTATTTTTCAGTTTCGATAGAAAATTTTACACCATCTGCATCAAAGAATTTAATACCGTTATCGTAATATGGATTATGTGATGCAGATATCATAATGCCAACATTCGCGCGCAAAGATCTTGCTAGCATAGATATAGCTGAAGTTGGTATTGGACCCAACATTATAACGTTCGCCCCCTGAGATACAAGCCCGGCGACCAAGGCAGATTCGATCATATATCCTGATAATCTTGTGTCTTTGCCTATTACAACAGTAAACTGATGCCATTCGTTATCTATATACGGATTAAATCGCTTGTATCGCGCTGGTGGTTGTACAGATTTAGCGCTATCTTTCGAAAAAGCAATTGCTACGGCTCTACCTATTTGTACAATTACTTCTGGAGTAATTGGCCATTTATTTGCGCGTCCGCGTATACCATCAGTGCCAAATAACGTCATCATATTTGATTCATGTCCGTTGTCTGACTGATGTTTATGCTATCAACAGAATCATCTGTATCACTGGATTTTGTTTCATCTGAATCGCAAATATACTTAACCTCTTCTCCAGATAACGTTTCTTTTTCAAGTAAAGCTTCTGCTAATTTTTTTAGCTGAGCCTTGTGTTGTATTATGGTACTTTTAGCGCCTTCATAGCATGATGATAATATCGCTCTTACTTCTTCATCTATTATTTGTGCAGTTGATTCAGATATTTCTTTTGTACTGAAGTATGAACTATTAATAATGTCGCAATAGAGGAAGCCTAATCTCGGACTCATGCCAAATTCAACGACCATTTTTCTTGCTAAAATTGTCGCAGCTTTGATATCTGCAGACGCCCCTGTCGTCACTTTATTCGAACCAAATATCAGCTCTTCTGCAATTTTCCCTCCCATAGACATCATGATTCTTGCTATAAGTCCCTCATATGTAAATGCAGTCCGATCTGTTTCAGGCAAGCTAACGACCATACCCATAGCATCTCCGCGTGGCAAAATTGTAGCTTTATGGATGGGATCTGAGCCAACGGTATAAACAGATACAATGGCATGCCCAGCTTCGTGGTACGCGGTCAATCGTTTCTCTTCATCCGCCAATACAAAAGAGCGCCGAGCGGCTCCCATTATGACTTTGTCTTTTGCCTCTTCAAAATCTGTCATGCGAACTGTTGATCGCCCATGCCTGGCGGCCAACAAAGCGGATTCATTCACTAAATTAGCGAGATCCGCCCCTGAAAATCCAGGTGTACTCCGGGCCAGGACTCCTAGCTTCACATCATCGTGAACAGGGACCTTTTTCATATGAATTGCTAAAATTTTTTCTCTGCCGATTGCGTCTGGTAGCGGAACAACTATCCTACGATCAAACCGTCCTGGACGTAACAACGCATGATCCAATACGTCAGCTCTGTTTGTGGCGGCAACAACGATTACTGTTTGCGTACTGTCAAACCCATCCATTTCAACCAACATTTGATTGAGCGTTTGATCTCTCTCGTCACTTCCACCAAAATGGTGACCACGTTGCCGTCCAACTGCATCAATTTCATCAATAAATATAATGCATGGACTATTCTTTTTCGCTTGAGCAAATAAATCCCGAACTCTGCTAGCACCAACACCAACAAAAACTTCAACGAAGGCAGAACCTGCTATACTAAAAAATGGAACCCCAGCTTCACCCGCGACAGCCTTCGCTAATAAAGTTTTGCCTGTCCCTGGCGGACCAACCAAAAGAAAACCTCGTGGAATTTTGCCACCAAGTTTTTGAAATTTTTGTGGTTCTTTTAAAAAATCAACGACCTCCATCAACTCTTGCTTCGCTTCATCTACACCGGCGATGTCATCGAATTTTATTTTTATTTTTTTTTCTTCTGCTATTTTAGCACTTGATTTGCTAAGTCCCATCACATTATTTCCATGTGTCTGCATTTGACGAACTGAATAAATGCCTAACCCTAGCATTACTATAAAAGGTATCCACGGAATGATGAGTTGCCAAAATGAGAAATCTTGTTCCATTGGTTTTGCAGTAACAACAACATTTTGTGCCAGTAAATCTTTGACGAGTTCTGGATTAAATGGAGCATATGTGTTAAACTTCTCTCCTCTTTTTGTTAATCCAAAGATGTTAGGTCCTTGAATGGTTACTTCTGCTATGCTTCCAGAGTGTACTTCTTCCATAAAATGCGAATACGTAAAGCAATTCACATCTTTTTTGTCATTCTCTGTGAAGAAGTTAACGCCAACAAATATGGACATGAATATCACAATCCAAATCAGCATGTTACGAACATTTGGCCGCAAAATAAACTCTTTAGTTATCTAAGGTCGAACATTTTCATACTACAGGAAATGCGCGTTGAAATCAAAGTCGCGCTCTTAATCAGCTATGTTTAGCTTCATAAAAAATCTTATATAATTTGCGCAGAATGGCAGTGTCTGCGAATCTTCTGCAGATATTCATAGTTTGGATGATTCCCTTTTGGATTATACCAAGCTATCGCCTTTTCCCATGAACCGTATCGTTTATATAATGAACTCAATAATTCCGCTGCAAATTTGACATTATAATATGGACTAATTGCTTGGTTTAAATTTTTAAAATTACTTTTATGAACGATCCAATTAATTTGCATAAATCCAACACTAATACTGAGTTGTCTCGTTTGTTCTAGTATTTTGATATAACGACATGCATCGTTTTTCGTATCAAAATATCTACTTTCTCTAAAATTATTTACTGCCCATGGCCTTTTTGTTGATTCTACACAAGCAATAGCAAGCAATAATCCGTTCGGGATGTTGTACTTTTTTTCAAAATACTGTGTCAACTCTACGCAATCACATGAATTTTCCATGCTGTTGCACATTGTGTTCGCTTCAGGTAGTTCACGTTGTTTCCTGTATATGCAATTGTTAAAAAACAAACTTGATTGATGTTTTGAATTAACAGCAAGCCCATAGGAACACATTACAGCAGTTTTTATAACTAATGTATCTGGCTTAACTTTACGTTCGACAAAATGTGTGCTCATGAGTAGCTTCGGATGGTACTTTTTTCGTAATTGCTCAAAATCAGATTGTTCCTTTCCCGGTAAACACATCTTTCGCGGCTTGTTTTTATCATGCTGCGACAATCGTGGTACACATTGATATATTGCGTACTCAAGATCTGACATACCAACAACACGTGTACAAAAAACGTACGTACAAGCGACAACGTAGTAAAATTTATTCATTCCACAATCTTTAAAAAACTACTATTACAAACACTATCAATAGCCTCGTCTATGATTTTAGCGGATAAGCTATTTTCTCTTACCTCCAACAATGGCAACCTTACTTCATTATAAAATCCCCTAAATTTCGATGTAGCGTACACAACTGGCCCTGGGTTTGGCTCACAATACATTGACAAATGTACTGGCATAAGCGTTTGGTGAATTTCAAACGCTTCCCCAACATTGTTATTTTGCCACGCTGACATAAAACGTTTACACAATCTTGGAAAAATGTTCGCAGTTACTGATATGATGCCATTTCCTCCTTGTGCTAAAAACCCTATGTTTATAGCGTCATCTCCACTTAACAATGACACCGTGTCTGGCAATTGTGATCTCAGATAAGCTATTTTCGATAAATCAGAACTCGAGTCCTTTATTGCAATAATTCTATGAAACTCAGAACACAAACGAACAATAGTCTCGTTTTGTAAATTAATTCCTGTTCGTGTTGGATGATTATAAATAATGATTGGTATAGAAGTATTGTCGATAATAGTTTTAAAATGTTGAAATACGCCTTCCTGCGATGGTTTTACATAACATGGAGATACAACCATAGCAACATCAACACCACATTGCTCAGCATTTTGTACCATTTCGATAGTATTACGCGTAGAAATTGTCCCGCATCCTGCTATAATAGGTAAACGGCGCTCGCATAATTTACTTGTTTCAACTACTGCGCTAATTGCTTCTTTTCGCTCATCTTCTGAAAGTAATGCGCCTTCTCCTGTGGATCCTACAACTACAATTGCATCACTACAATTTACTGAATGCCATTTTACTAATCCTTGTAAAGCGTCAACATCAACTCTATCATCGTGCATAGGTGTTATTAGTGCAACAACAGATCCGGATATTTTCATCTACATTCCTAAAAAGAATTTGCTTAAAATCTACAAACGAATGCTAACAAGCTTGATGTTTTACTGTCTAGGCATTTTTTACAACACTTCTTTTTCTAACACCACTGATTTTTGCATAAAAAAAATTAATAATTTATGTAAAAACCGAGACTTAAGTTTATTTGTAAAATTTATCGTGACAATTCCAGACAATCAACGTATAGAAATTGCGCAAGCATTAATCGCCGCAAAAAGCTTCAGCAACGCATATCAAGTCTTAGCGCGCCACAAAACAAACAGTACGCGACCTCGTTTATACATGGAAATTGAATGGCTAAGTGGATTTATAGCGTTGATATATCTGAACGATAATAATGTCGCAGTAACACATTTCTCTAATATGGCAAATAGTGTAATAAAACATGAAGATAAGTCTAAAGCTGCATTCTGGCTTGGACTCGCATTTCAAGCACAAGGTAATTTATCCATGATGTTGTTTTGGTTGGCAATAGCATCACAATTTTCTGCAACTTTTTATGGTCAATTAGCTCAGGTCTTATTACAGAGAGTTTTTACAAAATATCCTGAACGAATAAATCATCAAACTCCTTTTGGTAATGCAAATATCACTTGTCTAAAAAACAGTCTTTCCACATGGATTGCGTCTTTTATGCGACAAGACGATCACATCATCGCAAATTCACAATATAATTATCTCAATAATGCGCCTTTTACATCGTTGTCAATTATTTCTCAGTATTTTTATGATATAGATAACTTACTTTCGATCTGCATTTATCAAAAATTCCTTCAAAACTATACATCGCCATTATTAAAAAACTATCCATTGTTTAGTGCACAAATTCCATATGAGCACCTTCACACATTATTTTCAAAAATGACAAAGGTATTAAACGAATATAATTTTATGATGGTGTTGGCACATGCCATTGCACTACATGAAAGTAGTTTCAATAGTCGAGCGACAAGTCACGCAGGCGCTAAAGGAATTATGCAGCTTATGCCAAAAACAGCATCAAGTGAAGTAAACAAGCTAGTTGACAACAAACTTCTTAAGAAAAGCGATAAGATAAATATCTACGCCGGTATAGATAATTTAATACTCGGAGTCTCACATATAAAAACTTTAATTGAGGAATTTGGATTTAATATTGTATTGATTGCAGCTGCTTATAATGCGGGCAAAAATAATGTTTACAAATGGATTGATAAATTTGGTGATCCAAGAACAAATGCGATTCCAATGATGCATTGGATAGAATTAATTCCATTTAGCGAAACTCGACATTATGTGCAACGTGTGATTGAAGCATTTGTTGTTTATACGCACATTTTGGATATTGAATATTTGCAAAATGTTGTATGGTCTTTATTTCGGTAACTAAAAACATTATAATGAAGTCCGTAATGGGGTTTTATATCTTCACAGTGAATAAACAGCATTTAAAGTTAGGTTTTTATGGATTCTTTTCAGCAGCAAGCGCAAACGTTGTTAGCAAAAATGACTGAGTTTCAAGAACTTTTAGGGAAAAAAGAAGTAAAAGGTGTATCTGGTGCAGGACTCGTTGAGATTGTTCTAAATTGTAAATATGATGTCAAATGTATTAGCATTGACCAAAATTTGCTTGTCCCACGTGATGTTAAAATTTTGGAAGATTTAGTTGCGGCAGCGTTTCGTGATGCAACCCAGAAAGTTGCAACAGTACTTGCCGAAGAGAGTGAGAGAGCTCACACCGAACTTAAGATTCCTGGATTGCCGTTTTGAGTCACGGAGTGTTAAATGACTGAACCGTATGTTGTGGTTTTAGGAAATGAAAAAGGCGGAACAGGTAAGTCCACGATTGCCATGCACTTGATTGTATCATTACTGAAGCAAGGTGCGAGAGTTGCAAGTGTGGACTTGGATGCCAGACAAGGAACACTGTCGCATTACATTGCAAATAGACAACGAACGCAAAAGGAATTTGCGAATGTTATTGTCCCAGAACATACGGCAATATTTCAAAGCGATCACACCGACAGAATAGCTGCACATCAAGATGAAGAGCAAAGATTTAAGACGACTCTAGAGTTTTATCGCGAGTATGACTATATCGTCATCGATACACCAGGAAATGACACATTTTTGTCCAAATTAGCGCACTCTTTTGCAGATACGTTAATAACTCCGCTTAATGACAGTTTTGTTGATTTAGATATGTTAGTTCGTATCGAGGTTGGTCCTGTAGAAACGCTTAAGCTCAGTACATATGCGGCTATGGTTTGGGAACAAAAAAAAGAGAAAGCTCACAGGTCCAAAGGAAATATCGATTGGATCGTCTTGAGGAACAGATTGACGCCGTTATTTTCGAAAAATAAGGAAGAAATGCGAAAAATATTGAGCGCTTTATCAAAACGAATTGGCTTTAGATTGCTAGCTGGCTTTTGCGATCGAGTTATATTTAGGGAACTTTTTATAAATGGTACTACATTGCTGGATTTGAAGGATACAGGCACTGCAATGACGTTATCTCACGTTGCTGCAAGGAAAGAATTAAACGACTTACTTGCAGCACTGGAAATGCCTGTACAAAAAAAGTTAAAAACACAAAACGTTGCATAAGAAACTCCGCAATTATAATAAATAACAAACAGCAGGAGTTATGATTGATTGCTCACGTCAAATTGATCCGGACAAGATGCTGTATGAGCCCTTATACGAGAGAGAACATTTGTTCGAACTGTTCCAGTAATCATATTAACGAGCAAATCTATATGAGGATCTCCAAATAACGGAGTTATTGTGTTCCAAACAGCAAGATTAATGACATTGATAATTTGCGTAGCATCATCACGCTGTTCTGGAGCGACTAAGTCTTTACCTAACAGAACAATTTCTTTTAAAGATTGCTGAACAGTGTAGTGTAAATCACTACAACAACATCGCGGAATGTTGCTAACAGCGAAACTAGATGTCTCGTCTCCGGTAAAAACGTTTCTAGAGTCAACACTTCCTTGAATCAACATGTAAAGGTTGAACGCACGATCTTGTATTCGTAATTTTATCGCAGTAGCATTCTGTGCAGAGGAAGGCAACCTAACGTATGCACAATCTGGATACACAGTAGCAGATCGTCCAAGTAACGGATCATGCGTATTTGATAATGCTTGGCTGTTGTATGTATACTCGTGCCCATACGAAAATTGACTAGCGATGGAACAAACGAAAGCAAGTACATATTTATTTATCAATTGTTTTAGCATGTGAATCCATATAAAAATTTCCCATATGATAACATCGTAAACTATGCATGATGAATTTTCCATTAACGTATGTCTCTAACACGAATTAATGCACAGTAAGTTTCATATTTTTTTTAGTGAAAAGATATAAGAATAGTGATGAAGTTCTGTTACTATTTATGTAAGTTTTCTCTAAATCAGTATTAACACTGCAAGTTATAGAGTAAATAAACAAAAGTGGAGTGCTATGAGTATTGCTTTTTTTGATAAGATTCTGAGTTTATTCACATCTATTGTGCCATTTCTTGTCGTTTTGTTGATTATAGTTTTTGTACATGAATTAGGACACTTTCTTATTGCACGTTATAACGGTGTTAAAGTTACGACATTTTCTATAGGATACGGCTCTGAATTGTTTGGATGGACAGACAAAAAAGGGACACGTTGGCGCATAAGTGCGTTGCCAATTGGCGGATATGTCATGATGCTTGGTGACGCTGACGCGACAAGTGTGAAAGCGGACTTGGCAAATGTAAAGGAAGAAGATTTGGGGAACACCGTGCATTCAAAAACACCGTTTCAACGTATGATGATATCTATTGGAGGTCCGCTTTTTAATGTTATATTTACTATTGGCCTAATAATAGCTATTAGCTTAGTAAAAGGAATTCCTGATATCATTCCTGAAATACAAGAAGTACTTAAAGGTTCCGTAGCAAGTAAATGCGGCTTGCAGGTTGGTGATGTAATTACTGGGGTTGGTAACCATCAAATAACGAAACTCTCTGAAATGAGTAAGCATCTAAATGAATTTAGTGGAAAAGATGTAATTATTCGAGTTAAACGCAATAATAATGAAAAGGCCGTGACTGCGCATTTATTTGAAATAGAAAATGAAAAGAAAGTGCCAATATCGCGGTTGGGCATAGTTCTTACAGGACAAATGATTTATGAAAAAGTATCAGTAAGCAAAGCAGCAATTTATGCTGTTAATTATTGTAGTGTCGCATTTAAATCCCTCATCGCAGGATTAGTGAAAACAATTACAAGACAAAAAGATGGCATAAAGCTGGGAAGTATATTTTCTATAGGAGAAGGGCTTAACAAATCTCTAGACAAAGGGTTTATATCATTGCTTACATTTATGGCCATGTTGTCTTTTAGTTTGGCTTTTTTTAATTTACTGCCTATTCCAGTATTAGATGGTGGCAGTATTTTTTTAAATTTTGTGGAAATTGTTATCCGACGACCAATTCCAGCAGTAGCAACTAATGTAATCTACTTCATCGGAATATGCCTTGTTGGAATAATGATGGTTGTCGCCCTATGGAATGATGTTGAAAAATACGGTTTTTTTGAGAAGGTCGCATCACTAATAAACTGGTTTAAAAAGTGAAATATTAGACATCATTTTAGTTATACTGGTTTAGGGAAAAGTTATTTACACATCTGCAGGATTGATAATGTTCACAAAAAAAAGAAATGAGGTTAGCTTCAACGTATGGCCATGTTTTGTTGATGCGCTATCGTCTTTACTTATAGTTATTGTTTTTGCAATTATTGGTTCTTTTGTTTTACAAGTCTATTTATCTTCTATTCTTCGTGATACGGATATTTCATTAAAAGAATTGCAGCATCGCTTTTCAGCTTTGCAGTCACAGTATGCAAATAAAGATGTAGAAAATAAAAGACTGTTACATGATTTGTACGCGATTCAAAATTTGATTAGTCAAATAAAAACCAGTGAAACAAAGTTGAAAATTGAAAATTTTAATTTAAATACACAAATTTCTGAATTCCTATCAAAGATCAACGCACTAACTTCCTTGCTGGCAACAGAGCGCGAAGAATTTGCGCAAAAGAAAAGTTCACTTGAAAACGATATGTCTGTTGCAATTCGCGAAAAAGTTGAACAATTAAAACAATTACGAGCAGAACTTGATAAATTAAAGGAACAAATTCCACCATCAATTCTACAAAATCCAGAACTTTTGAAATATCGTTCAGAATTTTTTGCAACTTTGCAAGAAATTTTAGGTGGAAGATCAGACATTCGTACTGTTGGTGATAGATTCGTTTTTCAGTCAGAAGTACTATTCGCAAAAGGTTCCGATGAACTTGGCGAACAAGGAAAGATCGCACTAGATATGTTGGCTAAAATTTTGATTGATATAAGCGAAAAGATTCCAGCAAATATCAACTGGATTCTTCGTGTCGATGGTCACACTGATATGTTGCCAATACACAACGATAGATTTGACTCAAATTGGGAATTATCCACATCACGAGCGATTTGCGTCGTTAAGTATTTGGAAAGCAAAGGCATAAGTCCAAAACATCTAGCTGCCGCTGGATTTGCTGAACATTATCCATTAACAATGGATACGAATAAAATGGCGAAAAATAGGCGTATAGAGATAAGATTCGATTCAATTTAATTTACACAAGTTAATAATTAGATGTATAAATCAGTTAGCACAATTTATTTAATTGTCATCGCGTTATTTACGAGTTGTTCGTCAATCAAGCAAACGATTTTGCTCAAGCAAGAACAAATACAAACGTCCAAACAGAAATTTGATCAAAATGAGTTAAAAACTATAAAATTAGATTCAACAAATCCTCAAATGCATGAATTGTTCGATAATCAAAGCGAGAACATAACACCATTGCGGGAAACGTCTCTCTCATTAATTGATACAATAAGCACAACATGTAAAACAACAGAAACTTCTGTTGATGATTTAGCAAAACAGCTTGGTGGAATTGTAATTCCTAATGACAAAAATTTATCTGTTGATGATTTAAGCAAATTCATGAATACGATAAGAGACGGATGGAAAAATTTGCGACAATTTGTGATAAATCCTCTGCACAGTTGGCGTAAGAAAAATCTGCGGCAATTTGATCATGTTCAGCGAGTGTTTTATCCGTTTGGCGGTCCTGATGCCACATATGTGACTCAATTATTTCCACATGCAAACGAATATATTCTTGTCGGACTGGAAGTTGTTGGGTCAAAAGAATCTTCTGAATCGCTTATTTCTAGTAATGGTTTAGATTTTTTGAGCAAAAACATGGAGCATTTTCTTAAAAAAGGATATTTTGTTACCAGTTACATGACATCATTATCTGCACAACGTAAGGGAGTAACGCCACTTATACTAGCACAATTATCCAATTTAGGGTATGAAATCATTAGTATACAAAATGGTTCTATTTCATCCGAAGGAGAATCCAAGGATGACTTTAGTGGCGTAATTCCTTTTAATTGCATTACATTCAAATTACCTAATACTACGCAGGAAAAACGTTTAGTATATTTAAGATGCAAGCTTAATGATAAAAATCAAGAAATTTTAGATGTATTACTAAAATATGTATCCTCTGAGACATTTATCACGTTTATCAAAAGCGCATCGTATATACTACACGACAAAGTACAATTTTCGCTTATTAGGTCATATATTATGGATGAATCCATAGCAATTCTTCAAGATGATACTGGAATTCCGTACAACTTATTGAAAGATTCGTTTGATATTCAATTATTTGGTATTTATGAAAAACCAACACTTGCAGTATTTACTGCGTACAAACAACCAGCACTCGCAGACGCATATACAAAAACTCAAACAGATAAACTCCCATTTCGTTTTGGTTATGGTAGTTTAATATTGCCATCAAACTTGCTACTTGCTACTAGAAGATAAAAACGGTTCAAAAGCCTGTGCTTGTTTATTCTTTATCAAAAAATCTACTAAATAATCTAAGTTATTTTTTTTGTGTTTATTTTTTGCAACAGCCAATGTAAACGCAGCAAGTGTTTTTGAATAGGTTTTGAGATCATTTTCATCTAAAGACGATAGACCAACTAAAATTAGTATTTTTGACGGAAGCGACAAAAGTTTTCTCTCAAAAATCAAACGTTCTTTATCTTTTTTTAGATACAAGTCAAACCATTTCATTGCATACTCGAATGCAACAGAAAGTTCAAAAGTTTGTGCTAGATATAGCGTATGTTTGTCTGCTAATCTTTGCTTAATTTTTACAATAGTTCGTTCAGTCAGAATCATCTCGATTATTCGTTGAAGATATTGATTTTTACTATTTGTTTCTGTCGTAAATCGTAAGAAAAAATCATGACAAAGTTCTTTCAGTTTGTTCCTAATTTCTATTTTTGAATATAAAAAGCTAGGTTTTTTAGATTTTTGTCCATACGATAAATGTGTAACTTTTATTGAGTTGTCAATAATTTGATAACGACGTACTATGTCATCTCCAATAATCAAGCCAGTTAGATATTCAATCAAAATGTCCTGGAAAAAGTGTTGATCTTTATGCAGCCATAACGTGTCAACTTCTTCTTGAGTAAAACATTTTGCACCTTGTAATCTGCTTATCATGCCAAACCTTAATAAATCTGACATATTTAATTCATTGTTGATTAATTTCAAAAGATCACTTTTATTCTCGTTAACGTTATTTTTTATAAATTTTTTCACTAATTGTCGCTGCAAGTCTTGCCACTCAGCTTCTTTCGTTACGTCTAACGCGTACGAATGTGTAATAGTTCCAATTAAAATGAAGGCAGCTAATTTCAAGAAACTTTTAAACATTTTTCATTTTTTTGTTGTATTTCATCAAATAATGTATTTATTCTAGATTCACTCTGGTTTGGACACAGCGAAAAACGCAACATATGCCATCCACTCGGTAACGGTAAATACTCGCATAGCAAGACATTTTTAGCAACAGCAACAACCGTAGAATAAGGATTTCTCAACTCTATCGTGTTTTCTAAATTCGTTTGCCAGATATACAGTGAATATTTTTGTGCAAAAGTTGTCAAAAATTCCTTTATCGATGAACCAGTTTGTACATTTGTACATAACATGCTTTCCGTACATGCACTGCACATTTGAATCTTGTGATTCTTTTCAATTATTAAAATCGCATCTTTTGACTGATCAACAACAACATTCCACATAGCGTATAAAGATTTATAGCGGCTTTCCATGTTAAGCACATGCGTTATATCTTTTATCGATATGATTATGTTATTTTCCGAACATTTTTCGACAAAAATATTCAACACTGCACCTAGCGGCATATGCCACATTTTATTAAATGGAATATTTTTATGTGATATCCATTGCGTACACAAATCTTTTAACTGCCAAAAATCAATATCTCCTGGAAGTTTTTCTTGTTCTCTGAGTTGTTCAAGCACTTCATCTACGTGAGTATCTTTGTTAGATAAATTAATGCCTAGCATGGATTCAAACGTATGGCTATAAGCAACAATACGTGAATCTTTACTTACAACGCAAAAATGACTATCAACAACATTTAATATGCTTTGATATAACTGCAACTTATCTTTAATGCATTGATACTCTTGAGTCCTCTCAGAAATATCGATTGCTAGCCCAACAGAAGTATACTTGCTTGCTGTTTGATCATCAGTCGTTACAAGATTTTCATACATTCTAAAGATTTTTGTATTTCCTTTGCAATTTTTTTGCACATCAATAGTTTGCAACTTTTTCATTGAAAGAACATTTTTATATAAATTTTTAGTTACTGTTGAATGGCTCCCATCAATCAATTCTAATTGTTGTGATATAACTTGATATTGTTGTGTTTCAAGTAATTTCGCATATGCAATATTGCAAAAGCTAATTGTTCCATCAAATTGACGTGTCCACACTGGAACTGGCAAAGCGTTTAGAACATTCAGCAAGTCATTAATTTGTTCAATCGCACTAGAATATGTACGTTTTCTTTTTGTTTCTTCCGTTATGTTTTTAAAAATTAACAACACTCCGCCGTTTAACATATTTTCACTAATTGACGTTTTATTTTGCGATGAAACTTTAATCGCAGAAATACTCACTTCGTAGGTATTTTCTTTGTAATTTATGTTAGTTATCACCTGTTCCACAGTTTGTAATGCACGTTGAATACCTTCTTGAATCTGCGAATTACCAGCGTTTTCTAATGCGTTTACAATATCTTCAATGAAAACAAATTTTTCTCCAAAAATCTTTGAAAATTCATCTGAGCACAGAAGCTTCGGTTGTCGCCAAATTTTTTCCTCTAGCGATACAACGCACCAAGGAATACATGATTGTTGCAGCAAGTTAACAATAGTATCCACACGATTAACTCCGCGCTCGCGGTAAATAAATACGCATGCAAGCACTGCGATTACCGCGATGATAATTTCTATTGCTATGATAAACACAAACACGCACAGACGATTGTTAACCCTTACGTCAGGGTAGAATACGTTGTGCATCTTGTAAACTACGCTACAGTAACGTTTGATGCAATCACGAAAAGGTTATTCCCGTGATTTTAATATCCTCTTGGCAATTTAGAAATGTCCTCTTTTTAAAAGATGGCATTATAAATTGTGCTGAGAAGATCGCGCTGACATGCTCCGCTTTATTAAAACTACAGTTAAGTAGCGACTGAAGTAGCGAACAATAAAACGACAAACATGTGTAAAATCATTGTTTTTCTATACTAAGTGCTTTCAACGCATCAAAATCCACCATATCTCCACCAACACGTTTCGTCGCATAAAACTCTACGTATGGTTTAGAACTATACGGATCTCGCAAAACACTTATTTCTCCACGATCAACGATTTGGTACGCAGAAGAAAAATCACCGAACAGAATTGGTACATGAACAGATTCATCTGTTATTGCTGGCATATCATCGCTAATAACGACTGGATACCCAAGTAAACAAGACGGTACACTTAGAGCCAGAGGTGATTGCCATAAAAAATGACCAAGACTATCTGTAATTTGCTGCACAGCTGTTAGCGCACTCCTTGACATAAGCCATGTAGCATTTGGTAAATATTCTGATTTAAGTGCAGTAACTATCTCCAGTAAACAATTTCTATTGATTTCACCTGTTTTAACACATTCAATTTTTTCCCATTGTCCATCACCTATCTTAACGAATTCATATGATAAGATGCCTTTAGGTTTACGATCACCGTCACCATGCAAAAAAGCATTGTTTTCAAGTGCTGCAACTTTTTGAGTAATTTGAGCAATAATCCATTCCTCCAAAGAATTGCCAACATCGTCTAGAATTTTTTGACTTGCTTTAGGTTTGGCATAAAGAGGATGTGCTTGGATGCGCAATTTCATCAAATCAGGTGTACTGCCATCAAGTGATAATTCATCAGTTAGCATCCAACCTGCATCCATTGAACTTTTATCAATCAACAATTCTAAAGATTCGCTGCGAATCGTGCTAACTTTTGCTAATGATCGTAAGGGACACAAATGTCTTAAGCGAGCATCGATGTGTTCAAAAGTAGATGTTGGCACTAAATACCCACCACTACTTTCATCGCGACTTAATAAATGACTTTTCGCATCATAATCAAAATTACCTTGTGCTATATAGTCCAAAAAAGCTTTACGAATTAGATTTTCTTCTGAATTCGGTTTTTCTACATAAAACGCATTGCAGTTACTAACTGTATTGCTTGCTACGTTATTAAGTGTTTTATTCGTCATAATATCTTCCTTTTTGTTTTGCAGTTTTACAAAAGTTTGTTCAAGATCAGTGATAATTTCATCCATTTGTTCTAAAAATGGCTGATGTTCCTCGTGTTTACTCGAGTTATAAAACTCCGAGTTTAAAGATTTATTTCGCATTAAAATTACTCCATCATTATGCTTTTAACTTGCCAATAAGTGTTATCCATCGCTTTTTTTAGCGATTTCAATCTATTCATTAGATAAATCGTTTGGTCATATGCTTCTGTCCAATGTTTGCAAGATGTTACTCTTGCCAAATGGTTTGCCATAAACGTCACAAGCGATACTTCAAAAAGATCTATTTGTTCCAAAACATTAACTTCACCTTCTTTGTGAGATTGTTTTGGTAAAAAACCAATCGATAAACCATCAACAACCCCAGATTTAAGTAGTGAATATGCATCTCGTCCTTTTTGAATATCAAGTAACAAACGTCCCTTTACAAACAGGCCGTATGTATCTTCAATCATGTTTTCCCAAATACCAATTGGCGATTTAGGATCGTGTTGCCACAACATTTTCGGAAGACTAGATGTTTGAGTCCATTTTTCTAATGATTTTGTAAACGCTCCTGGAATAACAATTTCATTATGATGATCAATTTCATCAAATACGCTAGCGTATCCCTCAAACACGCCTGATTCATTATTATCTAATGATTTTATTTTCATTTGATAGTTTATAAATTGCACAAATCCCTCCTATGCTTTGTTAAGCATTAAAACTCATGAAATAATGTGATTGATTAAATAAAACGCATGTTCCGCGTCATAAGAACGCTAATCCAACGTTTGTTTCTATTTGATTTGTTCTAACATACAATCATCACCATGATGACGTACAACGCGAACAACCGAGCCGCAGCCAGGCAGCACTTCACTTTTCCCTGACTGACTTTTCCCTGACTGTATATAAGAATTGTACTTATAAAATGACAAGAAGTGCAAGAAAAAAATTATCACTGTTTAATTTTATCACACAAACAGCAATCAAAGAAAATACATGCGGGATACGAGTCCTGTTCGTGGCGCTAATTGAAACAAAAATCTTGTGATCTAGTCTTGCCGAAAATAGCTATAGATATTTTCAGCAATCGTATTGTTTATTCCGTCAACTTGTAGAAGCTCTTCGATAGAAGCGTTTTTAATTGCTTGAACAGATCCGAAATGCTTAATCAACATTTTTTTTCGTTTTTGACCAACGCCAACGATCTCATTTAACTGTGATTTTACTAAATTACGAGATTGTGCATTTCTATGCGTTGTAATCGCGAATCTGTGTGCTTCGTCACGTAGTCGCTGAATAAAATGCAAAGTTGCATCATGGTATGGCAAGGAAATCGGCGATTGTCCTGGCATAAAAAATCGTTCATGTCCGGCATTTCGATCTATCCCTTTTGCGACACCAATAATTGGAATATCGATATTGTACGCAGTAAGCACTTCTATGGCGGCAGAAATTTGTCCAGCGCCGCCGTCTATAATTATCAAATCTGGTAAATTTTCTGCATTTTTAAATCGTCTTGTCAGCATCTCTGTCATCATTGCATAATCATCGCCACCTAATTGTTTTAAATCACTGGTACGAGGTGAAACAGAAAATTTACGGTATGATTTCTTGTCAAATCCAGAATGAGTTGCTACCACCATACAACCATAAGCGTAAGATCCTTGATTATGACTGTTATCGTATATTTCTACACGAGTTGGAATATGCGGCAGACAAAAAATTTTTGCTAAACGTTGTACATTTTCGTGAAAATCCATTATCTTTGACAATTCATATTGACTTTGTTTTATTGCGTTATTTAATGCCTGTGTTACCCATTCTATGCCTAAATCTTCTTTTGGGTACTCTATGCATACTTTCCTGTGATGTCTAGTTTGAAAAGCATCTTGTATAAGTGTTACATCGGTAGGTATACAGTTTATTAAAATACGTTTTGGTGATGTTCTATTTAGGTAAAACTGTTGTAAAAAATTTGCCATATTTTCTTCTGGAGACGATAGGTTAGCGTGCTTATCTAAAATGAATGAATCCCCACCTAAATATAAACCATTGCGAATGAACAATATTTGAATACAAGATACAGCAATATTATTGCATTCTGTTGAATCATAATTAGACTCACTTCGCAATTCTTCATAATCAGTATTTTCAATTTTGTTTGTATGATGACATGGTTGATAGATAGCAATAACATCAGCATCAGTCATATTACCAACCTTTATTTTTTCTATATTTGATAAATTTGCCAAACGACGTATGCTATCACGATAACGAGCAGCTTTTTCGAAATTTAAATTATTGCTAGCGTTCAACATTTCATTTTTTAAAAAATCCATAACTCGAATTAAATTTCCTGCCAAGAACTCCTTGCTACTTTGAACTGCTTGTAAGTATTCTTCACGCAAGATTTTGCCAACACATGGTGCAGAACACAATTTAATATCGTATTGCAAGCACGGACGTGTTCGTTTTTCAAATACGGCGTCAGTACAAGTTCTTAATTGAAAAATTTTTTGAATATTAACTATAGCCTCGTCTACACTTTTAACTGATGAAAATGGCCCTAAATATTCATCATTCGCTTTAGCTCCTCTATGTTTCCAAATACGCGGGAAATTATGGTTTTTGCTTATTCCGATTGATGCAAACGGAACCGATTCTTTTAGCAAAACGTTATACTGTGGTTTGACAGTGTGAATCAAATCTGCTTCAAGGAATATTGCATCAGATTCTGTATTTGTTACAACGAAAACTACATCATGTACATTGCTTACCATACGACGAATACGGTAATTCAGTTCATCGACATTTGTGTATGACATTACTCTATTTTTAAGGTTTTTTGCTTTTCCTATGTAAAGAACATTGCCATCACGATCAAGCATTTTATATATACCAGGAGACTGTGGAAAAGATTTAGCAACGGTAAGTATCGCTATTTGTCCACGTTTCAATTCTGTTACATTGATCTGCATACAAAATATATAATGTTTATAAGTGACGATTACTAAATGGTTTTACACTAAAATGATAATTGTTAAAATCCGCACTTTTGAGTATACATCAAAAACAGTTTGTGGATCCGTAGTTTTGGATCACATTCAACACGTTGAATGGAAGCCAGTTTCAATGCATAGCTTTAGCTGTACTACTTTATGCCTTAGCTTCAAGACTAATGCCAACAAATCTTTTCGCAATTTTGTATAATACGATGAAAAAAGCTATGGTCACGACACTCACAAAAGAACCTCTCAAATTCGTCAAAATGCACGTTCATGGAAATGATTTCATGATAGTAGACACACGTTTTGACAATTGCATTACACTAAAACCAGAATACGTAACACAACTATCAGACCGTCACAAAGGTATTGGTTTTGATCAATTACTGATAATTAAAGAATCTAACAACGCATCTGTGTTAATGGAAATATATAATGCAGACGGTTCTTCTGCCGTCAATTGCGGAAACGGAGCATGCTGCGTTGCTTGGTTATGCATGAACCGAATGTACCAAACTGTAAAAAAATTTGTTGGCAATAATCTCGAAGCACAGACAAAAAGTAGTATTAGACGTACCACTCGAATTCCAATTCAACACTTTGAATGGTGTCCAGATGCGCATCGAAACGACGAACCTACAAACTTTTCGCGATTTGGTACACAGCAACACGTAACGATACAAATATCAGATCGTATTTTACATGCACAACGAATTAGCGATGACATAATTAGCGTTGATCTAGGAAAGCCAGAATTTGATACAGAATTAACGAAACGACTTCAGCGTGAAATGCCCGCAACGTTCGTTTCAATTGGCAATCCTCACATAGTCATAGAATCGAACGATAGTTGCCAAGCTATTTTACAACGTGTTAACAAATTTTTCCCAGATGGCGTAAATATAGAGTGGTTACGTATCATTGACAACACACACATATCAATACGCATATTTGAACGCGGGGTTGGGTTTACTCGAGCTTGTGGAACTGGCGCATGTGCAGCTGCAGCAGTTGCCGTATCTAAAGGATACTGTGGACAAAGCGTAAATGTTTCAATGGAAGAAGGTGACGTATATATTCACTTCGATAAAAGCATTGTACTACATGAACATGTGACTTTTGTTTTTGAAGGTAAAATAGACTATATTCCAACATGTGTCGTCTAGTTAATTTTAAGTTCTACTAAGTTATGAATTGGAAAACATCCTTAAATCCTATTTTAATATCTGGCGCTGAAGTACTACCAATAGTTGAAGGAGGAAAGGGCATTGCAGTATCTGATGGTGTAAGCTCTGGCGCATGGGCTGCAGAAGATGGAATTGGCACTTTTTCTGCTGTGAATCCGCATATTCCTGGCGCCAAGGAATTATCTCTAATTGAATCTTATAGTTCTAAAATACGAATAAAACGTCACGCTGAAATGATTGAGCGCGCAATTTTAGGTGGTATAGCACAAGCCAAAATCGCATACGAAACAGCACGTAATCGTGGAAGAATTCACATGAACGTAATGTGGGAAATGAGTGGCGTTGATGTCATCCTAAATGGCATTTTATCAAAAGTGAAAGGATTGATACACGGTGTAACATGCGGTGCTGGGATGCCGTTTAGACTGGCTGAAATTTGTGCGAAATATAATACAAAATATTATCCAATTGTCTCATCAGCACGAGCGTTTAGCATTTTATGGAAAAGAGCATACAACCGTTTTGCTGAATGGCTTGGTGGTGTTGTGTATGAAGATCCATGGATTGCAGGTGGACACAACGGATTATCTACACAGGAAAACGAAGCAATTAGGGAACTTCCAGAGCCACGAGTACTCAGTTTGCGTAATACTATGCGTGAATTTGGACTTGACGATAGTGTACCAATCTTTGTAGCTGGTGGTGTTTGGTGTTTACGTGAGTTTACAGACTGGATCAATAATCCAGATTTTGGCGCAATTGCATTTCAATTCGGGACACGCCCGTTATTAACTAAAGAAAGTCCCATTCCATTATCATGGAAAAAGTCTTTGTTAACATTGAAAAGAGGCGACATTTCTTTAAACCGTTTTAGCCCAACAGGATTCCCTTCATCTGCTGTGAATAATTCCTTTTTGCAAGATTTACAGAATCGATCAGCAAGACAAGTCGTTTTTTCTATGGATTCAAATAACATCTATACGGAGGTTTTCTGTATTCCGCGTGAAGTATTTGTCCGCCAGAACGATATACCGGACATACAAAAATGGATCCGTGAAGGTTTTTCTGTACCGTTAATTACTCCTAGCCAAACATTAGTTTTTGTCACACCTGAACAAAATAGAGCGATTGAACTGGATCGATCTAAATGCATAGGTTGTATTTCTTCTTGTAGATTTAGTGGCTGGACTCAAGACCAGAACGCACAACCACCAATTCCTGATCCTAGGTTATTTTGTATACAAAAATCATTGCAACATATCGTAATTAATGGCGACGTAAATAATGCGCTGATGTTTTGCGGGCACCAAGGATACCGATTTGCGGAAGATCCATTCTATGATAATGGATTCATTCCTACGGTAAAAGAGTTATTTGAAAGAATTTGTTCTGGGCAATAATTAGCGAATTAGCACATAGCAAATTAGCACAAGATCTTGTTTTGATAATGAAATGATTTGAACAACTCAGAAATACTCCATTAGTTTTGGATCTTTGTCTTTTATTTGATGAAGACACGTTGTGTTCCGAAAATACAGCCGCCGGAGCATTTGGGGCCTGTTGCGAATGTCTTGTCCATTGAGATAAGCCTCTAGCGTTTTCAATGGTTTTCAGCGGTTAGGCGCGCAATTTTGCAGCGTTTGCAGCAGTCCCATTTTTAATCAGATGCGCCGATTGTTGTGTAATGTTCAAACAAAACTCTATACATTACAGACAAATCCGAAATAAAAACATCATTCCGAGGCTAGCTATTATTGCGTTAATGCTTTGATTTCATCTATGGACAGTCCGGTGCACGTGCTAACCATCTCGAGCGATAAACCTTTGTTAAGCATAACAAGAGCTGTCTCCCTTCGGCTCTCTGCTTTGCCCTCGGCCTTGCCTCTAGCAAGCCCTGCCGCAATCCCCATCTTCCTCGCCATTGCTATTTCGCTGCGCTGAT
>JAITIY010000062.1 GCA_031279185.1 Holosporales bacterium | reverse complement strand
CGTTCGGTTTGCGAGATAACAAAAGGACTTGATAAAATCCTGATTCATTAATAGTCGTTGTTTTCTGCGGTCCACCAAGGGTGTTTATAATACATACACCCTTTTCGTCGTCATCTAATTTCTCCGAAATGTATGGTTATATCTGGCAATAAATCTTGCGCAGTATTAATTGATTCCGGAATAATTATTTCTTTTAACTTGTCTACTGCAATGGCTGTCGCCTGAAAATCCTTCCACAAATTGCAAAGACGAGAAATTGGACCGGTTAAGTGCCCAATGTAGCTAGTAAATGCTATAAATTGTCCCAGTTTTAATTCATCATTCATTATCAACAACATCCCATATACCCAAATGAATACATTGGAAAATTGGCCAATGAATCCAAATATTAGTGAGAAGATCGTATCTATCTTCTTTAACGACACCGAATTTTTTATGATCTCAACGATTTCATCCTGCCAAATTTTTTGGAAAAAATTCGACGCTTCAGTTTGATATATAGTCTCAGCTCCGGAAATTGACTCGACTAAAGTTCCGCTATGCATGTTCCCTAAATTGACTGCTTTATCCGCTTTCTCCAATCGAACCTTCGTCCACAAATATGACAAAGAAAATTCAACAGGAACCATCAGCACAGAAAATAACGTTAAAACTGGACTTAAATACAAAAGAAAAAACATGAACACTATTCCAAATAATGTATCCATTACTAAATGCACTGGTTCTTCGGAAAAATATCCTTGCAAAGTAGAAGTGACTCCAAGTTTTGATATTGTATCGCCAGTTCTATTTGTGTGAAAGAAATTCAGCGGTAATTTAAAAACAGAAGAAAATAAGTCACACGAAATATGAGAAGACAGCCTTGTCGTTGTCGAAAACAACATCCAATCCACGAATACCGACAGAATTGTCTCTACGACGTAAAGGCCAATCATCGCAAGCACGACAACAAAAAGAACGTTCCTTCTCATATTCGGAAGAACGTCATCCATCAGTATCATTGTAAATAGCGGTGATGAGAGCCGGATTACTCTCAACACGAAGATAATCGCAGACGCTTTCGCCAACTCTGCTACGTAATCGCGTATGATTTTTAATATGAATCGAATAGGAGCTGTTGAAAAAACACTAAAACTCATTGCTCGACCAATCGTAACGCCTCCGTGAAATAAAAAAGGCCGACATTACGCCAGCCTTAATTTAACGAACATATGCAACTACAAATTGCTAAAACTTCATCCTAAAGCCACCACCAATCCACGCATTCGCTGGACCACTAGGACGAATCGGTTTATCAATTCCTGCCCCAAACAAAAGATCCAAATTGCCAGTAACTGGCACGTAATGTTCCACTTTAGCGCTTACTCCAGATACACTCCCCGTATAGGTGCCTATACGTCCATCAGGAGTGACATACGGAGCCGAAAATGGCTTTGTGCTTGCAGACAAGCCAATCACCGTACCTGTATCATGACTAGGCTTGCCAGAGTCTGGCACCGCCTTCGATATATCGTATCCGCTCTTTGAAGCATCATACCCGATGCCTGAATAACCTCCACCTTTCATTTTTATGACTCCTCTAAAAACCGTGGCCTCCCTCTGACGAAGAAAAAAACCAACAACCCAAAACCACTGTCAGCTTACAGCGCTTGCAGACAAAATGCAAGAAGAAATTTTCAGAAACTTTAATTATAACATTAGCGAGCAACTGTAGTCAATAGGTGAAACAAAGCAAAAGAGAGCATCCTCTTGAAAATTCTAGTTATTTCCATGGTTATCAGCTTATGGTAACCCGTAATTTACCATTACATTTGAATTCCGTGGAAAGGTGGTAGATTTGTAGCGCTGAAGCTTCCAACAACAAATACCTTGCGTTTCAAATCTAGGGTTTTCTAGAACTTTTTCCTGAAAACTCACTGCAAGATAAAGAAGGACAGTAGTACACTCTATGAGTTATATTGTCTTCTTTTAAAATTTTTGACGCGATACTCCTTACGTCATCTAATGTGATGCGTTCGACAATTTCGGCTCGATTATTCATGTCGCATACGGTAAGGCCATCTTTTACTGAATCGACAATATCCTCAAAGATAGCTTCAGGCGAATCCATTAAAAATTTCCAAAAATTTTCATTTTTTTCTTTTTGTTTAATCAACAACTCCTCTGTTAAAAATTTATCTCTGGAATATCGAACTATTTTCAAAAATTCTTCTTCAACAATATGCCTACTAACACCATTTCGTAACTGCATTCTGACAGAAAGAAATGCTCTATTGCCTCGATTCGTTACAATGCTTATATCACCGCCAGATATTAAATTTTTTTCATCCTTCATAATCTTGATAACAGCTATTGGGCTAAAAAGCATACCCATCAAAAAAGTAGCAACGTTCCAGTCTTTTAGCGTGGTCAGGACGCTTTTGTCAAATGTATAAGTTAACTCTAAAGTTTGAATTTTTATCTCTGGTATTGATTTTTCTACGAAATAATTAATTCCAGTGTTTAGCGGTTCATGCACAATCTTCCTGTTGATTGGTTTATTAGTTTGTTTTATTTTATCAAAATATTTTTCGGCTAACTCTATAGCTTCATTTTTTTGAATGTCACCAACGAAAATTAAAGTTGCATTGTTTGGAACATAATATTTTTTATAATGCTTGATTATAGATTTTTTGTTAATTTTTGTTATATGGTGCTCGTGCCCAATTGTTGGAGATGTGTAATTTGAATACAAATATAGAGAATGTCGTACAACGTCATCCATGTACTTATTTATTGGAGTAACGTCGCGAGCCTTCTCTTCCAAAATAACATTCCTTTCTTTTTCAACGTCATCATCATTAATCTTAAGATGTTGCATTCTGTCAGCTTCGATTTGCATACTTTCATGTAAAAATTCCTTTTTTACCGTATGATGATAATGAGTATAATCTGCACTGGTGTTCGCTCCGTAAGATATACAACATTTCCTAAGACGATCCTGTAATTGCTCTTTAGACATATTATCAGTCCCATAAAACATCATATGTTCAAGAAAATGCGATACGCCAATTTTGCATTCTGGATCGTCAACAGATCCGACTTTATACAAAATTCCCCAATAAACTTTTCCATTTGCATTAGTTGACACAACTATGATCCGAAGGCCATTCTTAAGCGTGTGCTCATATATTGATAAACTTGCGAACAAATGACTATGAAATACTAGACAAAGAATAAACAATAAGTGCTTAATCATTTTTACCTCCAGCACGTCCTACGGTAACAAACGTTAGTTTATTTGAATCGAATGATTTTCGTGCGACCTTATTTACATCTTTCAATTTTAGATTATAAAAATTATTACGATAACTATTGACTCGGCTTGATGGAACTTTCTTATTCCTGCATCCAGCCAGAAACGATACAATTTTATGAGCTGAGCTTAAATCTTCAGAATCAGATATACGTTTTTTTTGAAAATCCAACTCTTCCTGAGTTATTCCTTTTTCAGCTAAATCATTGAATACGTCTTTAATTTTTCCGATAAGCTTGTTCACATTTCGTGGATCTGTTCCAGCAGTTCCTTCTATTAAACAAAGCATATCCGACTCAGTTATACTTGTTCCAACATCATACACTAGACCGTGCTTTTCCCTAAGCTCAACAAACAGTCTTGAATTCATTCCATTGCCGAGCACGAGATTCACTAAAACTGCAGCAAATATATCATTCGAGTCACTTTTTACACCAGGGTGAGTAAATAAGACGATCGTCTGCGGTATATCGTGATCGATATGATTAAATTCACCACATTTTTGCATTTCAGTTTTTTGTTTGACTTTGGCGAAAGAACTGACTTTGTGTTTTTTTAATTCGGCAAACAGTTTTTCAAAAGATTGTCTCACTTCTTCATCGCTAATATTACCTGCGATTATTACATACGCATTTCGTGGATCGAATAACTGTTTATATATCTCAAGTAAATCGTCTTTTGTGTACTTATTTATGTTATTTAGTACATCATCGTCAGTTATATAGTACGGATGATCTGGTGGATATATCAGCTTCGCCATTTCCTTTCCTGCGATAACACAAGGGGAACCCTTCGCTTGGTTGATATCATCTTCTATTTCCTGCTGAAATATTTTAATTTTTTCTTCGGGAAGATGGGCATGAATCAATACATCTTGCGCAATATCCATTGCTAATTGGAATTTTTCGGGAACAACATAAATGGAAAAAGACGAATCGTCTCTGCCTATATCAGCAGAAAAATTGATGTCATTTTCGTCTAACACATTCTTTAATTCTGTTGTGTTACGTTTCCCTGCTCCCTGCATCAATAATGCAAACAAGAGTTTAAGGCCCCCAGGCTTATCCTTAAAATTTCGTGTTCCTTCATTTCTAAAGCAAACAAATACTGCAACCGTTGGATTCTTCGTTTTCACAAACCAAATTGGCTCATCTATTGAGGGGATTTTTATTTCTTTTATATCTAAGTTGTGTTCTTGGAAAACTATATTGCGAGGCTCTTCAATAGCAACATTGTGAGCACGCTTCCAAACGATCACTCCAGATAGCAGTGCAGAAAACACCACAATGCCACAGGCAATACGCTTTTTCATGTGTCGAGTCGCCGTCATCGGCCACAGTTGCAACGGATAAAAACACATTTGATTGTATCAAAGAATCTAAAATATTACATTTACAAAACGAAAATTGTATAAGCTCACATACTTTGAGACTGCCCCGCGAGAGTTGCACTCCTACGAATATACTCCATTGGGGTGGCCCCATTCAACGAAGAATGAGGGCGGTAATTGTTATATTTCTCCGTATTTCGCCGAAGTTCCTTTCTCATTTGCGTTATGTTATTCGCCAGCAAATCCCTCCCGTAAAATTCCTCCCGAAACGTACGATTGCCGCGCTCTA
>JAITIY010000055.1 GCA_031279185.1 Holosporales bacterium | reverse complement strand
TATAGAGACTCTGCAGTTTGTATTCGATAACTATGAAGAGATCTCCGTTTCTGAATCGAATATTCTTTGGTTACACAAAGAGATGCTGAAATATTGCGACAAAGATGAACCACACAGAGGAAATTATAAGATTGGACCAAATCGCGTTGAGGCTCGTGATCCCGAGGGAAAGGTCGTTGGGATTGTGTTCGATCCGCCCCCTCCTCATCTCGTAAGGAAAGAGATGAGTGAGCTGATCGATTGGTATAATGAAACGATAAGCCTTAAACATCCTTTGATTATCGTCGCAAATTTCATATTTGAGTACATGGCGATTCACCCATTTCAGACGGCAATGGCAGGACAAGTCGTTTGCTCTCGAATTTAATGCTCCTGCGTAGTGGGTATTTTTTTACGAAGATCACCTCACATGAACAGGTTATCGAATCGAACAAAGCTGAATATTACAAGGTTTTGAATTACACCCAAACGACCTGGAAAACTGATCATGAAGATCTTTCACAATGGATTTTATTTTTCTTGAGAATCGTTAAAATTCAGGCCCAAAAAGTCATCGAAATTATGCAAAAAGATAATTTTGAACAATTGTTGTCGGAGAAACAATTAATCGTTTGGAACTGCATTTTAAGGTTGCAGGGCACGGAATTCAGCCGTAAAGATATAATCGCAGCAACTGGCATAACGGCCGTAACCGTCGAATCAATTATCAAGAAATTTCTGAATATGAATAAAATCATGCGCCTTGGCCAGGGCCGTGCAACTAGGTATAGACAAGCTTTTTCTCCTAATATTTGATATGATGAACGCATTGTGATATTAGAAACTGATTCGGAGTTACCATGTATATCTATTGGATTTATCTTATTTTGGCAGGCTTGCTCGAGATTGGCTGGGCTACTTTCTTAAAATTATCAAATGGATTTACCATTCCACTGTACTCTGCCATAACAATCGTAGGAATGATGGCTAGTTTCTATTTCCTAGCACTGGCGACGAAGGCTCTCCCACTCGGTACATCCTACGCGATTTGGACTGGAATTAGGAGCGCTAGGAGCAATGATTACCGGAGTTGTCTTTTTCAGAGAACCGTTAACAACGTTAAAAATAGTCTTTGCAATATTGCTTTTGCTTAGCATTATTGGTCTGAAAATCACCTCGACTTACTGAAACTTCGTGGAGAAATGATTACCCTGTATTGAAATTACAAAAGCTAAATACGGATTACCCTGTGCCCTGGCCCAAAATGGAGGAAAATTGTTCTAAACATACCAGTTGAGAATTACAAATTTGAATCCCCACCGAGCAAACAGGCGGTGGTGCCTACGAAATTACCCCTTAAAAAGCCTTGGTTTTCAAGGGATTGAAATAAAGCAAAATTTTATACTTTCACACTTTTATCTCAGCGGCGCCCTTTGGTATGTCGAAGGGCGCTGATTTGGAGTTATGGAGTCATTTTTGGTCTAAAAATCGCTATTTTGGATGATTTTGGCAAGATCGAAAGGGCGGTGACAGGGCCAGTAAAACCTTAGGAATCAACGGTTCTAGAGGTATGCCATAAATTTCGTGGAGTTGTGTTTAGAAGCAATAACTGGCGGAGAGAGAGGGATTCGAACCCTCGATACAGGTTTTGCCAGTATGACGGTTTAGCAAACCGTTGCCTTCAGCCTCTCGGCCATCTCTCCAACACTGCCACTATACAGACAAATCTACAAAAAAAAAACACTTTGTCCAAATACTTGCTCATTCAAACATACTTCCTTAGCAACACGTGTTAAAAATAACCACGAAGCATTACTCAGGCAAATATACCACGGATAAATTACCTCTAAGTTCACGACAATAGTACAACATATACAGTGTTAATAGATTGAGTGCCTGTAATAGAACTTAGCTGTTATGTATTAAGTACTGCTTTTATTATAAAGCTGGAAATATAAAATGGAATTATCGGGATAAATAGTTTTATAAATATTTTATTTGCATAGTTTTTTAGTGTTATTATTTCATATTTCATAAAACTCAGTTGATTGTTTGACGCAAATATTCCGAAAGACAAAAGACCTTTCATAGCACTCGTCTTCTCCTGTGATTCCATTTTATGATAATGACTGTTTCTAATTCTTGATACAATTGACGACTCCAAAAACTTAATCCAAAAAGCGACGCATAACGAAACTAACGTAACTTTATAAATTGAAAATTCTATCAAAAATAGTTTCAACAGATGTTTCACGCCAACGTTTTGTTCTACGATAATGTTCTTGCCTGCAATTTCTAATAAGCATAATTTACAAACCGTATCGGCGTACCACAACACTAGACCTATTGCAAACGTAATTTTGATGATAGTGTTTATAAGTGTCTTTCGTTCATCGGTAATTATTAATGATACCAGCTCACAGAAAATCAATGCTGATAAGAAAAAACTCAGCATATTTCCCGTTAATTTACGGATGGATTCACTCAAGCATGTAATATTGATGGTGGCGTACTTTGCAATAGATAACCCTATTAGCATATACAACAGCATTTGTATTGATAGCGCAGATTTGCACAACTGTTGCCACAGACGCAACGCTAAAAAACAACGGAAATAGATTTGCACGCTATTCGCTACACGATTGAATTCGAGGTGCAACAACCACTTACACAAACGTCTAACAACAAACACGCACTTAACACACGACTACACAACGAATTGCAACGACCATCAATTGAAATATATTTTCAGCCCACCACAAATCATTTCTAATGACATCGCAATCAACAATATACCACCAAGTTTGCCTAAAATAAGCGCTCCATTTCGTCCAAGTATTTTCAGAAGCAGATTACTGCACAGTATCATCGAATATGTGAGAACTACAATGATTGTCAACGCAGCGATTACCAACAGAGGCTCGATTGTACTAATTTTTTTCGTTTCAAGCATCATCCCAACTACTGTAGTCAATGTTGCGGGTCCAATGAACATCGGAAATGCCAGCGGACTCAACGATATGTCTGCACGCATTGATATTTCAGGCGCTGTTTCTTCAGACGTTGTCTCCTGTTTTGAATATAGCAACCCCCAGGCCGCAACACCAAGCAATACGCCACCTCCGATCTTGAAAGCCGCGACAGACACCCCAACTAAATTAAGCAACGCATTTCCTACAAGTGCGAAAGCAACACCAAGAGCCAAACCGTACAAACACATTTTGCGACCAACAAGTTTTCGCTCAGCACTAGTATAGTTTTGTGTGCAAGATAGGAAGAATGGCACAACTATATGTGGATTAATTACGAAAAACAGTTTTATTATATAACTACCAATACTTTCAAACATAATCACCAAA
>JAITIY010000042.1 GCA_031279185.1 Holosporales bacterium | reverse complement strand
AGATCCGAAGCTTGATTACATTTTTAAGACAATATTTGGCAAAGATGATAAAAAGCCGTTATTGATTTCGTTTTTGAATGCGTTGTTTAAGGGGAAGCCGCGTATAAAAGACATAACGTTGGAAAATACGGATATCTCCAAAATCCTAGAAACAAACAAAGCCAGTCGTCTAGACGTTAAGGCCACAACCGACGACGGTACCAAGCTGGATATCGAAATTCAGTGCAAAAACACTGGCGAAATCCCCCAGAGGGCGTTCTGTTACTTGGCTAACATGGTGCCGATGGCGCTACACTCGGGCGAGTCGTATAAAGTGCCAAACGTGATCGGTATATGGATCCTGGGGCAGAATGTGACTCAGCGCCATAACGCCATAAGTGACGCGTACATGACGTTTCAGCCAAATCATCCGGACCCGTATCAGGTGCTGACGGCCTCCGCGCGGATTATTTTTATCGAGCTACCGAAGTTTAATCCGAAAGACGCAGATGCGGCGGATTTGCTGACGGCGTGGTTGTCGTTTTTGAAAAATCCAGTATTCATGGATGACACGTTTCTTGAAATAAAAGAAGTTAAGGCGGCGATGGAAGCGCTGAAATATATCAGCGCAGATGATGAGGTTAGGGCGATCGCAGATTTGCGACAAAAGACGATTAACGATTACCACAGCGAGATGACTGTGGCTCGTGAGGAAGGGCTGGAGGAGGGCATCGCTATTGGTGAAGCAAAGGGCAAGAAGGAAGGTATCGTTATCGGCAAGGAAGAAGGCATCGCTATCGGTGAAGCGAAAGGCATCGCTATTGGTGAAGCAAAGGGCAAGGAAGAAGGCCTCAGAGAAGCTGCCCGTTCCATGCTAGCCGCCGGCATCCCGCCAGAAACAGTTAGTCACTGTACCAAACTGTCCATTGAAGAGATCGCTGCACTGCAGAAATAGTTCGTACCATTGTAAAAGTATAATAAAAAAAAGGTTTGAATATTTAAATCTCCAGAAACGTTACGTTTTTGACGTAATGCAACATGAATCTAATACATCATAAAATAAGAAACTGCTACCAGCACTGGCAGTAAAATAGCGCAAGACCAAACCATATACCCAAGGAATGACGGCATACGAATACCGTGTTGTTTGGCAATAGACGTAACCATAAAATTTGGTGCATTTCCTATATAAGTCATTGCCCCCATAAAAACAGAACTTGCAGAAATCGCAGTCAAAATTTGCGGATGCTCGTGCATCAGATTTATCGCGTCCCCGCCGGCCATTTTAAAAAAGACTAAGTATGTTGGCGCATTGTCCAAAAAGGAAGAAAACGGACTCACAAACCAAAAATACCAAAAAGAAGCGTGTTGAGTATTTGCTAACAGATTTCTTATTGGTTGGAAAAATTCATGTCCGTGTTTTAGCATCACAGCAACTGGAGCCATCGTCATAAAAATAGCTACAAAATACCGTGCTACCTCGCTAATAGGTGCGAATGACGTTTTTGATACAGTTCGTGTAACGTATTTTCGCATCCAAAGCGAAATAGCTGATATAACGACCAATCCTATGTCACGAATTAATCCTTTATAGTGAACTGCTGTACCGAAAATTGAGAATGCTTTTTTTTTAGGCATAATACCAGTATACGCAACTAGTAAAGTGACAAAAACCATCAATATTATATTCAAATGCCCAGTAATCTGTATCGCGTTGTTATTAAGTTTACACATACCATGTGCTTTATGTTCTACTTCTTTTGCAAGTTGATCTTTTTCTAAACGAACAAAGTATTTATCTATGCATACATAAATTGCTAATAAACAAGCAGACACAATGAAAAACAATGGGAAGATATGTGTCGCAGTCCAGAAGAAATCCACACCTTTCAGATAACCTAAAAATAGTGGTGGATCTCCAAATGGGAGTAAACAGCCGCCTATATTGGAAACTAAAAATATAAAAAATATCATCGTATGAATTTTGTACTTTCTATTTTTATTAACATCAATCATTGGTTTGAGTAAAAGCATTGATGTTCCTGTTGTTCCAATGAAATTAGACAAAAATTCTCCAAAAACAAGAATCGCAATATTAACGTTCGTTGAACCTTCTTTGTTTATTCGTATATGTATGCCTGTACCAATGATGTATAGTGTTCCAATTAAAACAATAAAAGGTATGTATTCTTTGATTAGAACGCATGAAATTAAGTGTCCAGTAGGATATCCTCCAATCGTATTGACGCACATACATGTGGATACTGCAGTCCAACATGTTAATATCAAGTTGTCGTATTTGTGCCATAAACTCGGAATTAGTAACGGGAAGCACGCTATTGAAGCTAGTACACCAATAAATGGAATAATTGTGTTTGGAGATGGTGTCTCAATAGAAGCATGACAAGCTGAAGACGAAACTATGGCTAATATGAAAATTTTGATAAAACTAACAACTTTCGTACACTTTTTTTGTTTTAAAAGCGGTCGTTGTTTTTTGGTCATTACTAAATTCCCAGCCCCAATACGAAATAAATGTTTTCATATATTCTCAGTAATATAATCTGAAGCTATCACAATGATATTAAAAATATTTAAAATAGTTTTATCACATATTCGATATTCGTCGTATACATAGAGCATTTACACGATGAAAATCATGATTTCTCAGGACGTTTTATAACAAGTTTTTGTTGCACTAATACCATCTATACTATCACTAAGCTCTTTACCTGCGCTTGTATTCTGTTTTGTTGTGGCATTTATATCGGTCAAAATAGCGACGGATGTTTGCAACAACTCCTCTGCTTTTGGATTCTGTTTATTCATTTCGCTAAGTTTCACTAATGAAATAATTTCATCAACATTTCTTGGTACGTTATTCTCTAAAACCAATATCATCAAATTAACTGCTGCTTTTAGTGCTAAATCGCTTTCATTATCACTACAATGTTTTATACATTCTCTGTAGCAAAGCGCTGCTTTGTCGTATGTTTTCAGTTTATTATAGGCAATTCCAGCATTATATTTTGCTTCTATACAACCAGCCTCCGCTGCTTTACAAAAATATACTACTGCTTTTTGATAAAATTCTTGCGCCTTTTGTGCACAATTGTTGATTTCGTTTTGTTCTCCAAGTGTAAAATAAGCTGCAGCGATTTGGTTTAATGCACTTGCGCTGCCTGTTTTAGTGAATTGTTCGTATATAGTAACCGCGTTTTCTAAAGCTTTGGCAGCTTTTTCCTTTTCTTCATTAGATTGATTCGCGTAGTTCGTAATACTGCAGGAAAAAAACGCCAAAAAAACAATCGCTAGTTTATGAGTACTTTGCATAAAAATTCCACTAAATACCCCCAATATAGGTAGTATAAAACACATTCCGCTTTTTTTCATATAGTGACGAAACCGCCAAGGAACACTGATATCCTTTTTGAAAGCTAGATCAGCTATAGCAACAAAGCAAAAATTGCAGTGATAAAGTGAGCCGGAGAAAGCGATTTTCCTAAAGCCTCGTTAGCAAAATTAGTGATTTTGTCGTATTTCCCTAGCCAAATGTGCGCCGTGTTGAGGTTTTGAAAAATATTTTGTGTGATAAAATACTTTACTACTTCATGCAAAGTATCAATATTCACCTTATCTACTAAACTATTTATTGCATCTTTATTGGGCAATTGTTGTGTCTCGATTGTTTTCTCAAATACTTTAAGCACTTCGTTTATCCAACTATTATTTTCCTTTATATATGACTCAATAGCTGTAGTCTTATATGGGAAAAATATCTTTTGACAACGAGATAATACTGTTGCAGTAATGTTGTAAATATTATCAGCTACTAAGATCATTACCGTTTTGTCTGGAATTTCTTCCATACTTTTCAAAATAGCATTGCTCGCCGATACATTCATTGTATTGGCTGGATGTATAATCACGACTCTCCATCCTGCAATAATCGGTGTATCTTGTAGAAAAGATGTCATCTTTCTAACTATATCAACTGTGATTTCTTTATCATGTGGTGTTACAAAGAAAAAATTAGGATGAGTTCCGTTTTTTATATGTAGTTTTGTCATCTCTTTGTCGTAAGTTAGACTAGTCGCGAGGATATGTTCGGCTAATATTTGTGCGCTATGCTGATAATCGCCATAAAACAAGTATACAGGAGCCAAACGATTCTCGTTATAATTTGATATTAGATTATTCAAAAGTTTACAGTCTTTCATAATTACATAAAAGTTTGTCAATAATTGCGTGATAACCAGTGTATATCATAGTCAGCGTGAGCAACATCATTATTATCAACTAGTTTTTGGTGTAACGGTATAAGTGTTGATACTCCATCAATAACAAACTCTTTTAAAGCACGCCGCATTTTAGACAGACACGCATCACGTGTAGTCGCGTATGAGACAAGCTTACAGATTAGGCTATCATAATATGTAGGAATATTATATCCACTGTATATATGACTATCTACACGTACACCAAGTCCACCAGCAGGGTGATACGTCTTAACTTTCCCTGGAGAAGGGAAAAAAGTTGAAGGATCTTCTGCATTAATCCTACATTCAATAGCATGGCCTCTAACATGTACATCTTTTTGTGTGAAAGAAAGCGGATGTCCTGCTGCAATACTGATTTGCTGATTAACAATATCAATACCTGTGACCATTTCAGTTACCGTGTGTTCAACTTGCAACCGTGTGTTCATTTCCATAAAGTAGAAAATTCCATCTTCATATAACGTTTCGATTGTACCAACACCCACATATCCTAGTTTTTTAATCGCATTTATAATAAGTTCATTAACTTTTTCTACAGCTTTATCTGGCAAATTTGTGGCAGGGGCTTCTTCC
Organism: Holosporales bacterium; assembly: GCA_031279185.1. GTDB lineage: Bacteria > Pseudomonadota > Alphaproteobacteria > BNTO01 > BNTO01 > JAITIY01. The sequence goes on along the minus strand of JAITIY010000042.1, from coordinate 7,784 downwards.
CATATTTTTTGATGATGTCTTTGAATAGAACAGTCACGTTGCCCTAGGCAAACCACGTTCCCAAATTTATCTGCTATAATTTGAAATTCAATATGACGTGGTTTTTTGAAATAACGTTCCATATATACATCATCATTACCAAAATTAACTTTTGCCTCTGTTTTCGCAAGATGATACGCGTGTATGATATCCTTTTTGTTATTTACAACTTTCATCCCCTTCCCGCCACCACCTGCAGAAGCTTTTATTATGATAGGGAAGCCTATTGACTCAGCTTGTTTTACTGCAGAATCTTCAGATGTGATTGTACCTTTAGACCAAGGAATCGTTGCCAACCCGAGTTCTTGCATAGTTATTTTGGCCGCAATTTTATTGCCCATCAAATCTATGTGTGATGGTTCTGGACCTATGAACGTAATCCCATGATCGATGGTCATTTGTGCGAACTTGGAATTTTCTGATAAAAAACCAACTCCAGGATGAATAGCATCAACCCCTGTGATTTCTGCTGCGCTCATTATTGCGCGCATGTTTAAGTAGCTTTCACTTGCTTGAGGTGCTCCAATGCAAACGCTTTCATCAGATAATCTAACTGGCATCGAATCTTCATCAGCTGTAGAGTGCACGATAACTGTTTTGATGCCGAGCTCTTGGCAAGATCTCAGTATCCTTAATGCTATTTCTCCACGATTAGCTATCAAAATTTTTGAAAATAATTGCATAAAAATCCATGTTTGTAGCAAAGTAATAGCATCATTCTGCTATGACAACTAACGGTTCATTATATTCGACTGGTTTTTTGTTACTAACTAAAATAGCGATGATGTTCCCGGATTTATGTGCTTTGATCGGATTCAGGACTTTCATCGCTTCTATGATAAGGAGCGTTTGGCCAGCACTAACAGAACTTCCAACATGTATAAACGGCTCGGTCCCTGGCTCTGGAGACATATAAGCAACTCCAACCATAGGAGACAAAACTACCCCAGGGTGTGTTCGCCAGTTTACTTCTTGATATACCTCGCCGTGCATTTCTTTTGTGGAACTTGTCGGCAGTTTGGTGTCAGCTAGTTGTGCATGAGGAATATTACCTGCAGACACGTCATGACTTAATCGTTTTGACATATAAATTCTGCAGCCATTTTTCTCGAATTCAATTTCACTAAGATCGTATTTCGTTAAAATTAATGCGAGTGATTCAAGATGAGAGTTCTCTGTATGTAAATCCGTAACACAATGATCTACAACGTCTCCGTTAACCAACGTATCATCAGTGTGACACGTTTTCTTTTCAGTATGATCTCGTTCCATTTTTCGTTTACCAACCAGTGATTATCGACGCTCTATACGCTCAGAATGTACATTTTTTTTTACTTTGTATCAATGTTGGTACAACCAGCAATATTACCGCATCTGGTATGAGCAATTAGAGAGACGACGTGTTCCTTTACAAATTTGTGCGTATTTTTGTTTTTTAGGGTAAAATTCATTAAGTTAGTAAGAATTACATTTAGCTTATGTTAAAAGAAAATAGTTATTTGACAACCTTTGATACCTACATGCAACATGCGGTTGATGCTTTAGCACAAGAGTTTCAAGGTATAAGAACAAATCGTGCATCAGTTGGGCTGCTTGAACCACTCAGAGTGGAGGTATATGGATCTTCAACTCCAATTCAGCAAGTTAGCACAATTACAACACCAGACGCTAGAACGATAGTCGTGCAAGTGTGGGACAAATCCGCGACAAAAGCTGTAGAAAAAGCTATCCGAGAGTCTGATTTAGGGCTCAATCCAGCTGTTGATGGACAAACTATACGCATTGCAATGCCTGTATTAACTGAGGAACGTCGGCATGAATTGACAAAAGTTGCTGCTAAGTACGCGGAAGAGTCTAAAGTATCAGTACGGAATACACGACGTGATGCTATGGACTGGATAAAAAAAAGTGAAAAAAATGGTGAAATTACTGAAGATGATGTGCATCGCATGAGTGACGAAGTTCAAAAGATTACGGATCGTCACATAAAAGAGATTGATACTATGCTTGAAAAGAAACAAAGGGATATCATGATTGGATAGCAATAACACGATAAAGCATTATATTTAAACAAAATGATATCATTGAATAATAAGAAAAAGCGTTCTAGTTCTTCACGAAATTGGTTGGTGAGACAGCTGAAGGACAAGTACGTTGCACGCTCTCGTGATCTTGGGTATCGTTCTAGGTCAGCGTTTAAATTGCTTGAGATTGACAAAAAGTATAGGATTTTTGCAAACAATCAAGTGGTAGTTGATTTAGGGTGTGCGCCTGGTGGCTGGTTACAAGTGGCAACCAAACGAAGCACGAATGGTATTATTATTGGTGTCGATTTAAACGACATCACGCCGCTACAAGGCGTAACGTTCATTAAAGGTGATTTCCTTGAGCCAAACACAACAACTCAGATATTACAACATTTAAACGATAAGCAAATTGATATCGTGTTAAGTGATATGACAGCTCCTGCTTGCGGAATTAACCAAATTGATGTCCTGAGAAATACAATGCTCGTAAATTCGGTTATAAATTTTTGTGATAAGGTCAACGCAAAAAGTATGATAGCAAAAGTTTTGAGGGGCGGAACAGAAAAAGAGATTTTCGCTGCTTGTGAAACGCAATATCAAAATGTACTATACTTTAAACCACATTCCAGCCGACAGGATTCTTCCGAAATTTATATTGTTGCGACTCGAAGGACATTGCACGCGTGCTAAATTGCGTTGCTTAGACTATAGTCACTATTAACTAGCTGTATAACGAAGCATATCTTTTCTTTATCAATTACTACAAGGAGTGCAATTGAGTGAAGACACTAAAGACATTCAACAGAACAAGTTTGTTCAAGAAAGAGCCTAACGAAAAAACACCGTTTTATAAAGTCGAATGTTCGCATTCAAAACAATCATTTTTTTCTGTATCAATGCAGAATGGTTTTAGTAAAAATTCAGCGAAATCTGACGCTATGTTGATTTTACGAATGCTTACAAATCAAAATATAAAAGTTGGTAATGTTACTGAATTTTTATGTCAAGTTAACCGTGAAATTAACATTAAAAATGGACGATTTGAGTCAGAAATAATGGCTAGAGATGCTTTAATTAACAAATTTGTTGAGCAAAATTAGACTTTCGTAACATTCAATATCAGTATATTGAAAAATATGCACGTTCAATCCAAGGCAGCAAACGCTCCAAATCTAGTCCATCAATAACAGGCCCAGTCCAAATACGTAAACTTGGACGTGAATGTGGATGATTCAACAAACCATAAGCAATGTCATTTTCTTCTAAAAATGCTGTCATTTTTTTCAAAAATGTCCAATCAACACAACAGCCAGTTGCTGCATCCATTACTGTTAAACACACAGTATTTTTTGAACGAATCTTTTCATTTTCAACAAGAAAATTAATCCACGAAACAGCAGATGCCCACTTTTTAATGATGTCATAATTATGTTCCTTTCTACGAATTAACTCTTGTAATCCACCTATGCTTTCCGCCCAGTTTAAGCACGATATCATGTCATATACAACCAATAATGAAATTGTGTTGATGGTGTATCCGTGAAAAAATTTCTCGTCAAGAATTTTCATACCATTTCTAATACTACACGGTATCCTATAGAGACGAGGTATTGGCCATCGTGGCGTGTATGTTTCCAAACGATTAATTGCACGCGGACTTAATACTATCGTCCCAAGTCCCGCTTCTCCACCAATGCCCTTTTGCCATGCGAAAGACGCTGCGTCCAGCTTTTTCCACGAAATGTCTTCACAAAAAACAGCTGAGGTAACATCGCAAATTACGACACCATCTCTATCGTCTGGTATCCATTCCACATTTGGAACTGTAGTTCCAGAAGGTGTTTCACTCCAAACAAAAACACAATCATTGTTAGATTCATAACATGAAAAATCCGGAAGTAGGCCGATTGATGCGGTATAGTTGTTAATGTCTTTAATTTTCAATTCATCTTTAACGTCATGGAGCCAATGATTGCCAAAAATACCATAAGAAAAAACATCAACAGGACGTATCCCTATTAAATTCCACAAAAGAAATTCTGTCGCACCAGTGGCACCACCGTTGATAATAGCGATTTCATATTCATTAGGTATACCAAGAACATGCCTCATTGATGAAACTAAACTATCTATTTGTGCTAACGACACGTTTTCACGATGAGACCGTCCCAATAAACGTTCATCAAAAAGTTGAACCGACCAGTTTTTTATTTTACGAGTCGGTCCAGAACTAAACCTATTATCACAAGGCTTCAACACTGCAACAGTACACTATTAAAGTTCAGTAATATAAAAGCCAACGAACTATTGATCACTATCACCTAGGAAATCGAGTGACAGAGGTTTGTCTGCGTTGGGTTGTGTCTCAGCAGCTGTTTCAGCGCCATTTGAGTCAGTACCTTTGTCTGCGTTAACTTCATCCGGCGATACATTATCAGGATCGTCTACACCATTCCGCTGGGTCTCAGAAGGCTGCTTGCTTGTACCAGGTCCAAGTACTTGAGTTTGTTTTTGATGACCACAGGCATCACATACATTGCCATCACTTGCTTGCAGCAATGCGCAACATTGAATGACAGCTATCCCGCAAATTAAAAGAAACTTTTTCACAAAACACCATAAATTAAACATACATACCTAATAAATATTCCATTACTGTGCTTAATAAGTCAATCCAGTTACAACGTACTGTCATCTTTACGAAACATTAATCTATTTATTGTCAAATTAAGAATGTACAAATTTTAGTGTTATGGTTTTTATGATATTGAAAAAGAAAATGCAATTAATAGGTGGAGCTATTTTATTAAGTTCAACAACGTTTGCTTGCAATGTTCAGTTATCTGCAGAAGATCTCTTTGTGTTGTATCAACAGAGCAGAACACACTTAGTAACACTTCAGCAAGAGAAAACATTGTTGACGGATCAGCTTAACGCTGCACTCCAGAATGTAGCTGGCTCCTTGAAAAAAGTAGAAGAGCTGAACATAGCTCACACATCAGCTGAAGCTAGTTTTAACCGAAGGGTAACTGAACTTCAAACGACTATTAGTGGACTTCAAGAAACTATTAGCTCACTGAATAAACAATCCGATGCGCTACAAAACGATATAAACGTTAAAGCTGACGAATTTCGTATTTTGCACAAACGATATCAAGAGTTAGTAGAACAAAATAATAATATTATGTCGCTACTTGGATCCAAAGAAAAAGACTTAGGAAGATTGCAGAACAAAACTCAGGCACAAAAAGCGCATATCCTTAAGGTTAAAGATCTAGTTACAAGTATACGTGCTGCTTATGATCACGATGTCCTGCACGGTGCCACTAGATCTACGACAACTTATCGTATGGAGTTAGAGCGCATATATGAACTGTTGATTTAAGTTTAATTTTGTTAAAGGTAGGTATTAAGGCCTGTTGATTTGACAATAAATTCAATCAACATTTCTTACTACCTAATAACTATATAGTATAAATCTATAATAAAGCCATCGGCAGTGATTGAGGCCAAGTTGTTGCAAGAACTTTCCCTAATCTAATTGGATGTATTACCTTGCTTAAACCAGTCTCATCATCTGTCTCTATATAGACTCCACATAATGTCCCTTCTCCTGAAGGTGGCTCCAATGACTTTTTCATAGGAATTTTTTTTAAATATCGACAAGATAAAGTTTCGATACTAGCGCCTATTATTGATGAATAATCTCCACACATACCTGCATCGCTCAAAAAGGCAGTCCCATTTGGCAAAATACGTGCATCAGCCGTTGGCACATGTGTGTGCGTTCCAACTACAAGACTGACCTGCCCATCCAAGTAATACGCCATCGCTATTTTTTCTGAAGTCGCTTCTCCGTGAAAATCTATAACAATAGCCTTCAGTTTATCGCTACCAATTTTATATGATTTCAAAAAATTACTTAAAATAGGAAACGGATTATCAAGTACAGGTGTTATGAAAATTTGTCCCATTACATTTATTACCAAAACATCTCCAATACATGTCTGGAAAAGTGCGAAACCGCGTCCTGGAACTGTATCTGCGAAATTAATTGGACGAATAACGCAATGATTCATTTCAATAAAAGACAACATTTCTTTATTGTCCCATACATGATTCCCTGTTGTAATTACGTCTACTCCAACTTGCATTAATTCTTCGCAAGTTTTGGCAGATAAACCGCAACCATGCTGCATATTTTCGCCGTTCGCGATTACGCAATCAATCCCCCATGTTTTTTTTAAATATGGTATGTACTTTTTAATAACGTCTCTACCGCTTCTTGCGACGACATCCCCGCAAAAAAGAATCTTCATTTACTACTCTTATTTTTCGTATAAGAATAAAAGAGTTCGCAGATCGCTCTTAAAAGCTTAATAGCAACAACCCTTATTTCTTGTTCCCTAGTTGTAATCGTATTCACTATGTAACTTAACGCCAAAAATATTTCTTGCTGTAGGACTTGAGTAGGTATCCCAATAAAATTATTGATCACAAAGGCCGTACGAATACAATTTTCAGAAGAAATTTCTGAATCGTTGAGAAACGGTTGAATAGCAGTCACAATTTGGCTTAAATACGCGACTTGTTCGTCAGAAAGCCGCGGCATCCTATCTAAACTGAGTAAGAGCATCGATGCTTGATTTAAGTGTTCTGCAGAATGAGCCTTGATATTTAGATCACGACATATAGATAAAAATGTCATAAACACTTTTTGTGCTACATTTCTTGTTGTTTCATTTTGTGAAGACAAGTTCTCAGATGCAAATTGCAATGCCGTAAGATGCAGCTGCGGAAGTTGTTTAACTACAGCGTGTTTAAGAAAATTGTTCAAACCAGCTTGTTGTTGCTGTACATTCGCTCCGAAGTACGACATTAACATAAATCCAGCAACAACTAAGATATCAGCTTCTTCCTTTGTTAGTTTATTGTACGACTCATTAAGCTGATTGATGAACATTTCTCCTCTATCAGAAGGTGATTCTTGTGTCAATGTTGAATTTGTATGCAAGTACGTTGTTGAATGTGCGTTCATAAACAAGAGTAACGCACAGCAAAAAAATCTTATACGCATGTGTAATATGAATACTTAACGAATCCAATATAAATTAACGGTAGCAAAAAACTAGAGTTGAAGGAACACTAAGTTAATGAGAATCTTAACACCCCACGGCTCTTTATTTTGCATGGAAAATCTGTAAAATGCGTGAAGGTTGTTCCAAAAAAAACTACGAATCGCGCGTATTTCATCAGGCAGTATAGTTTAAGTTGCAGATAAAATTGTCGCTCATTTAACATTTAAGGCGAGTTCTCCATTCAGCCTAAGCACATTCGAGACGTAAAGCGGATTGACAACTTGATGTCGGTGCCTGAAAGAAGTGAGCCTTTAGTGTAAAAATTATGCGATCAGCATCGCAATTACAGTATAATTATCTTAATGTTGGTACAGTTCGAGCATAAGCAATGATTAATTTGTTAGATCCGAAGCTTGATTACATTTTTAAGACAATATTTGGTAAAGATGATAAAAAACCGTTGTTGATTTCGTTTTTGAATGCGTTGTTTAAGGGGAAGCCGCGTATAAAAGACATAACGATCGGGCCGCTTCCCCCATGGCTTTTCGGGTTTTGGGTTGGCCTAGGTAGAGCTCGATTTTTTCGGGGAGCTCCTCGGGGCTTTCGACCACGGCCACTTCCTCTTCGGTAAAAAGCCCGG
>JAITIY010000041.1 GCA_031279185.1 Holosporales bacterium | reverse complement strand
GAAAATATGGATATTTTACGAAAATGGGCGTTGGCTGTACTGGTTAAGGCTAAAGATAAGAAGGAGCGTTCTATAAAATCGTTGATGAGACGAAACGCAATGTCGATATCGCATTTAGTCAAATGTATCAAGAAAATATCTCATGCGTAGGCCCTGCGTCAATTCCGGTAATTCCCCAAGCTATTAGTGCTGCTAAGTGTTCAATAGCTTCGTCCTTATTACGAACAGCAATTTTATGTTTGTGTCTACCGGAGGCATCGTCTAAGCATGCACCCACCGTGTAATGACTCTAAAGATTCCCCGTTGGAATTGAAGCCAAATTTGAAAGAGCTAGACGCAGTAGATTTAGACAATCTGGTCTGTCCACACTGTCCACACTACACAACACTTTTCTGATTTTGATTTTTAATTGATCTTCATCCGTGCCATTCTCACCTTAGTATGGATTATGAATCCATTTCCTGCTAAAAATGTGGCATTTCTATATTGCACAAAAGGACATTATTAAACTTGCGTTGATCTTTCTTTTTTACCCAAACATTATCTTTTTTACCCCAACATTATATGACAGCTTCTTCGATGAACGGTTCAAACTGTACCATATCACCATTTTTTTTATTAGACGTTTGCTCCGCAAGTTTCTTATAATACCGCAACATTTTGCCTGTTCCTGCAGGAATAAGTCGGCCAACGATAATGTTCTCTTTTAAGCCATCTAATTCATCCTCCTTGTTGTATATCGCAGCTTCCGTAAGGACACGAGTCGTTTCTTGGAATGAAGCCGCTGATATGAAAGATTTTGTATGAAGAGATGCTTTTGTAATTCCTTGGAGTATTGGCACAGCAGCAGCCGGGCATTTCCCTTCTGCAATTAACTGCTGATTAATTTTCTGATATGTAACTCGATCAATGTGATCATCCTTAACAAAAGCAGAATCTCCTGGTTCAACGATTTTATATTTTTGCAACATCTGACGAACAATCACTTCGATATGCTTATCATTAATTGGAACACCTTGTAATCTGTATACTTGTTGAATTTCATTTACCAAATACGATGCCAATGCTTCCACGCCAAGAATGCGCAATATGTCATGAGGCACCGCATTTCCGTCGACTAGAATATCACCTTTGTTTACATGATCTCCAGCATGCACAATAACATGACGACCTCTTGGAATAAGGTACTCAACAGGTTTTAAACTTGAATCATCTGGGATAACTGCAAGCCTACGTTTTGTTTTTTGATCTTTCCCGAATTCAACAACACCACTGAATTCCACCATCACAGCGGCTTCCTTTGGGAAACGTGCTTCAAAAAGTTCTGAAACTCTAGGCAATCCACCGGTAATATCACGTGTTTTTACTGTTTCTCTTGGAATTCTCGCTAGTATATCTCCTGCACGAACATGTGCTCCGTTTTCAGCAATTAAAATTGAGTCAATAGAAAGAATATACCTAGTTTCAATACCTTTTTTTAGAACGATTTGCCCACTGATTGAATCTTTTATTTCAAGTGCTGGCCTAAGAGGTGTGGCTCTACCATGTTGTTTATTATCAATAATTACACGTGTAGTAATACCAGTATTATCGTCAACTACGTCTCTGATAGATAAACCCTCAATCATATCAACATAATTAACATCACCCTCTGCATCACTAAGTACAGGAATTGTATAAGGATCCCATTCCACCAAACGTTGTCCAATCGTAATATTTTCTTTGTCTTGGACAAACAGCTTTGCACCGTATTGGACGTTATACGTCGCCAGTTCTTTACCATTTTGATCAATTAATAAAATAGCTCCATTGCGAGACAATACAATGATCGCGCCATTACTATTTTGTGCGAACGTTATATTTCGTAGTTTTATTGTTGCGTCGTAAGATGAATCAATAAACGATTGATCCGCGCCCTTTTGTGCGGTTCCTCCTATATGGAATGTTCTCATAGTAAGCTGTGTTCCAGGCTCTCCAATTGACTGTGCCGCAATAACACCTACAGCCTCTCCTGTTGCCACAAGAGAGCCTCTAGCTAAATCTCTGCCGTAACACTTAGAGCAAACACCACCAATACTGTCGCACGTTAAAACTGAACGAATTTTTACTTTATCAATTTGGTGTTCGCTTATTTTCTCAACGTTTGCTTCATCAATCATTTCTCCAGCTTCAATAAGTACTTCTCCAGTTTTTGGATCAACAATATCCTTTGCAACACAACGCCCAAGCACCCGATCTTCTAAACGAAGAATAACATTCGCTCCCTCCACAACTGCACGAGTGTTAATGCCGTTTGTTGTTCCGCAATCTTCTTCTGTAATAATGCAATCTTGCGCCACGTCAACCAACCGTCGCGTTAAATAACCGGAATTTGCTGTTTTTAACGCCACATCCGCCAATCCTTTACGCGTACCATGAGTAGAAATGAAGTATTCAAGAACGTTTAGTCCTTCTTTAAAATTCGATATAATCGGCGTTGCTATAATGTCTCCTGATGGATTGGCCATCAATCCTCTCATACCAGCAAGCTGTTTCATTTGTGCGATTGAGCCTCTAGCCTTTGAATCCATCATCATATATACAGAATTTGGCTGTTTACCTTTTTCAATCGTTGACAATGCAATAGTCATATACTTTGCTATTTTATCCGTACACGATCCCCATGCATCGATTACCTTATTGTATTTTTCACGTTCCGTTATTAAACCATCCAAATATTGCTGCTCGTAATCTGATACTAAAGATTTAGTTTCGTTAACTAAATCTGGCTTTTCTAGTGGAACGACCAAATCATCTTTACCAAAAGATATTGCTCCGCTAGTCATGTATCTAAAGCCAACAGACATCAATCTATCAGCAAACATGACAGTTTGCTTTGCCCCACAAAATCTGTAAATCATGTCGATTAACTTTCCAACATCAGTCGCGACTAACGCTTTATTAATAATGTCAAATGTAATGAGGTCGCTTGTTGGAAGGCTTTGCCACAATATGACTCGTCCAGGAGTTGTTTCATATCGTTTTGTATACGATTGTCCTAATGCATCCACCATTTTTATTCTGCAAGTGATGTTTGAATGCAAATCTAGTGTTTTATTAAACAATGCATATTCTAATTCTCCAATATTACTAAAAACCATGCCTTCACCAGGCATTTTATCAACTGCAAGTGTTAAATAGTACAACCCTAAAATTATATCCTGAGACGGCACAATAATTGGCTTCCCATTTGATGGATTGAGTACGTTGTTCGTAGACATCATTAACGCACGGCATTCAAGTTGCGATTCCATAGATAATGGGACATGTACCGCCATTTGATCTCCGTCAAAATCTGCATTGAACGCAGTGCACACCAAAGGATGTAATTGAATAGCCTTTCCTTCTATAAGAATTGGTTCAAATGCTTGAATACCTAGCCTATGCAGAGTAGGCGCACGGTTTAATAAAACTGGATGCTCTCTAATCACTTCTTCAAGTACGTCCCAAACCTCAGGTCTCTCTTTTTCCACTATTCTTTTTGCTGATTTCAACGTGTTGGCCAAACCACAACGTTCCAACCTAGAATAAACAAATGGACGAAACAGCTCTAAGGCCATTTGTTTAGGCAAACCACATTGATGCAATTTGAGGTTTGGTCCAACAATGATTACCGAACGACCAGAGTAATCTACACGTTTCCCAAGCAAATTCTGACGAAATCTTCCATGCTTTCCTTTTAACATATCAGACAAAGACTTTAATGGCCGTTTGTTACTTCCTGAAATTGCGCGTCCACGTCGCCCATTATCGAATAAAGCATCAACAGATTCTTGTAACATCCGCTTTTCATTACGAACAATAACGTCTGGCGCACGAAGTTCTAATAAGCGTCGTAATCTATTGTTTCTATTTATAATCCTGCGATATAAATCATTCAAATCACTTGTCGCAAAACGCCCACCATCCAACGGTACTAATGGACGTAGTTCTGGTGGAATCACAGGAATAACATCCATAATGAGGTGTTCTGGTTTGGTGCCAGCTTTAGCAAAAGCTTCTAGTAGATTCATTCGTTTAAGTAGTTTTTTGCGGCGAATTTCTGATGTTTGATCATTGAGTTCAATTCGCATCGCATTAACTTCTTTAATTGGATCAATAGATTTCAGCATTGTCTTTAGTGCTTCTGCACCTGTCCCAACAACAATTGCGTCTTCGCCATACTCATCTTGTACTTTTAAGACATCTTCTTCACTAAGAAGCTGATGCGCTTGAAATGGTGTAATCCCTTCATCTAAGATGACGTAACTTTCAAAATAAAGGATCCTTTCAAGATCTTTTAATGTCATATCTAGCAAAATACCAACTCTACTAGGAAGAGATTTCGTAAACCAAATGTGCGCTACAGGTGAGACCAAATCTATGTGACCCATTCTCTCACGTCGGATTTTGCTTTGTGTTACTTCAACACCACATTTTTCACAAATTGTGCCTCTATATTTCATTCGCTTATATTTCCCGCAAAGGCATTCATAATCTTTGATTGGTCCAAAAATACGCGCACAAAATAATCCATCGCGCTCAGGCTTGAACGTTCTGTAGTTGATAGTTTCCGGCTTTTTGACCTCACCATATGACCACGACCTTATTTGCTCTGGACTAGCAACAGAAATTCGTATTTTTTCAAATATAGTGGGAATATCTCCTCTTCCTTCGCTTACATTTCTTGATCCGCGATAAGCCATAACACTATCTCCTTGCGCTACTCACGTAACGCTATTTAACAAACACTTGGAACACACTCTCATCAAAAATAAACATGTGACTCATAGATTAAATAAAATCCATATTTATGCCAAGAGACCTCAACTCTTTTACTAAGACGTTGAATGATTCCGGAATTCCAGAATCCGTCCGATCTTCACCGCGCACAATGCTTTCATACGTTTTCATCCTGCCAGTTACATCATCTGATTTAACAGTCAACATTTCTTGCAATGTATACGCTGCACCGTATGCTTCCAGTGCCCAAACCTCCATTTCACCGAACCGCTGACCACCAAATTGAGCCTTGCCGCCCAATGGTTGCTGCGTTACCAAGCTGTATGGCCCAATAGATCTCGCATGAATTTTGTCATCAACCAAATGGTGAAGTTTTAGCATATAAATTTGGCCGACCGTTACCTTGCGGTCAAATGGTTCTCCAGTCAAACCATCGTATAACTGTATTTGTCCAGAAGAATCTAATCCAGCTTCAGTCAATTGTGCATCAATGTCATCCAAAGTAGCGCCATCGAAGACTGGAGTAGCCATTGGGACTCCATCTTTGAGCATCGAAGCAAGCTCCATCAACTCTTGATCTGTTAATTTTTTAATGTCACGCTTATCCGCCGTTTTTTTATAACAATCCTCAATAACTTGCCTTAAATCGTCCAGAATAGTTTTACCGCGCCTATATTCCTTCAATGCATCATCAATTTTTTGGCCAAGCTCCGCTGCAGCTGCCCCAAGATGAGTTTCCAAAATTTGTCCAACATTCATACGAGAAGGCACGCCCAACGGATTCAAGATAATGTCAATAGGTGTTCCATCCTCTTTATATGGCATATCCTCAATTGGAACAATCTTCGAAACAACACCTTTATTTCCATGCCTTCCAGCCATCTTATCCCCAGGTTGGAGCCGTCTTTTAGATGCGATGTAAACCTTAACCAACTTTAAAACGCCAGGTGGCAAATCATCACCACGTCGCAATCTTTCTACTTTATTCTCGAATGTTTTTTGCAATCGATGGCATCTCTCATCAAGCTGTTCTCTCAACAATGCTAAATTAGTCATTGTTTCTTGATTTTCAACAACTATTTGCTTCCATTGATGCTTATTTATAGAATCTAACATTTGGCTAGTAATAACATCTCCAGCAGCAAGCCAGCCAGGACCACTAACTATGGTTTCTTTTGTTAAATATTCCCGTACGTGCTGAAAGTAAGCTTTTTCTAAAATTTCAAACTCTGCATCTTTTTCTGCAGATAATTTTTCAATTTCTTGACGCTCAATAGTTAGCATACGCTCGTCTCTGTCAACGCCTCTGCGAGATAAAATTCTCACATCAACAACTGTTCCTGCAACACCAGGAGGTACTCGCAAAGAACTATCTCTAACATCAGAGGCTTTTTCACCAAAAATTGCCCTCAACAGCTTTTCTTCTGGCGTCATCGGTGCTTCACCTTTCGGTGTCACTTTGCCGACTAAAATATCTCCAGTAACGACGTCTGTTCCAATTGCGACAATTCCCGTTTCATCTAAATTACGCAAAGCCTCTTCACTAACATTTGGAACATCACGAGTAATTTCTTCATTACCAAGTTTTGTATCTCGAGCCATCGTTTCAAAGCCATCAATATGAATCGATGTGAACACATCATCTTGAACAATACGCTCAGACATAACGATAGAATCTTCGAAGTTATACCCATTCCAAGACATAAACGCAACTTGCACATTTCTTCCTAATGCTAATTCGCCAAGATCCGTACACGGGCCATCTGCAATAACATCACCTTTATTGACGATATCTCCCTTCTTTACTATAGGCGTTTGATTGACGCACGTACTCATATTTGAGCCTTGGAATTTCACCAGATTGTATATATCAACGCCAATTCCGCCTTCTTGCCTAGCGGACGCGGCGTTTACGTGTATAATAATGCGAGATCCGTCAACTTGGTCTACAACTCCAGGCCTTTTTGCCACCACAACTGCACCAGATCCTTGCGCGACTACTCGTTCCATGCCTGTGCCGATCAAAGGTGCCTTGTTTTTCAACAAAGGAACAGCTTGACGTTGCATGTTTGATCCCATTAACGCACGGCTTGCATCGTCATTTTCCAAAAAAGGTACCAACGCTGCTGCCACAGAAACTAGTTGTTGTGGAGAAACATCAATTAACGTAATTTCAGATTTCGCGAATAACCCGTATTCACCATTTCTTCTGCACGTGATAAATTCGTCTATTAGATATCCATCTTGATCTATTTTGCAAGTCGCCGGCCCAATCGTGTGTGTCCATTCTTCCATCGCGGTGATATAGACGCTTTCGTCAGTTACTCTTTCATTAATAACTTTTCTATATGGAGTCTCGATGAAACCATATTTGTTTATTCGAGCATATGTTGCAAGTGAGTTTATCAACCCGATATTAGGTCCTTCTGGAGTTTCTATTGGGCAAATTCTGCCATAATGCGTAGGGTGAACGTCTCTTACTTCAAAACCAGCTCTATCCCTTGACAAGCCACCAGGACCGAGGGCAGATAATCTTCGTTTATGTGTAATTTCTGCTAAAGGGTTCGTTTGGTCTAAAAATTGTGATAATTGCGAGCTACCGAAAAATTCACGAATTACGGAAGTTAAGGGTTTCGTATTGATTAAGTCATGAGGCATAGCGTTATCTACGTCTAAGCTGCCTATGCGCTCTTTTATGGTGCGCTCCATTCGAAGCAATCCAATCCTAAATTGATTCTCAATTAGCTCGCCAACACACCGAACTCTCCTGTTACCTAAGTTATCTATATCATCAATCTCGCCTTTACCACTTTTCAAATCTAGTAAAGTTTTCACTATGCGGATGATGTCTTTCTTTTGTAAGACACGTACTGAGTCAGACGTTGACATGCCCAATCTAGCATTGATTTTGACGCGACCAACCGATGATAAATCGTACCTATCGTTATTAAAAAACAAATTTTGTAATATATAATCTCCGCTTTCCACAGTAGGCGGCTCTCCAGGACGCATGACTTTGCAAATTTCTAGTAGTGCATCATCCCTATTACAACATTTATCCAGAGCTAATGTTTGTATAAGATACGGTTCAACTTCAGCATTTTCGGTATAAACAACTTCTATCGTGTCAACATTTAAATAACCTAAAAACTCTAAAACTTCTGCACTGATAACCGTACTGGCTTCAATGAATATTTCTCCAGTATTTTCATCGACGTAATCTTTGACTAAATACTTTCCATGCAAAAATTCCGGAGTTACTAATATCTCTTTAATATTATCATTCGCGAATTTGTTTATCATCCGTGGAGTAAGTTTTGTTCCTGCTTCGGCCAATACCTCTTTCGTCTCAGCGTTTACTAACGCTTCAGATAAACGAACACCTTTCCAATGTTGTGGAACAAAATCACAAACGAAATGAGTTCCTCGCTTGCGGTATGTAACAATCGTGTAAAACGAATGCAAAATCTCCTCTACAGACATACCTGCAATGTCTATTTCAGCAATTTTACCTCCTGACGCCAAACGTTTTTCCTCAGTTTCTTCGCTATCCAAAGCCATAAGGAATGTTGACAGCAGTACTTTCCGTCGTCGATCGATACGTGCGATCATAACATCTTTTGAATCGAATTCTATATCTAGCCATGAACCTCGATAAGGCACAACTCTAGCTGTGTACAAAAATTTGCCTGAAGCATTGTTTCTGCCGTTATCGTGATCAAAAAAGACTCCAGGACTTCTATGCATTTGAGACACTACAACTCGCTCAATACCATTGATAATAAACGTACCACGGTCCGTCATTATAGGATATTCACCAAGATATACGTCTTGCTCTTTTATGTCTTTTATTGAACGCTTTTGCGTAATCTCGTCAAGTTCCCACACTATAAGTTTAAACGTTACTTTAAGCGCAGACGCGTAACTAAGTCCACGACGGAGACATTCTGTTTCATCTGAGTCTGGTTCTTCGAGGCGGTATCCTTGATATTGCAATTCGGCCCTGCCATTGCCGCTAACAATCGGGAACACCGACTGTATCACTTCGTTTAAACCTATTTTCGCACGTTTTTTGTGCGGAGTCTGTGATTGAAGAAACGCGTTATATGATTCTTTTTGTAATTGTATTAAGTTTGGTTGGTGGACGAATTCATCAATTCTTCCAAACGATTTACGAAAACGCTTTCTTTCAGCATACGACCTAACCGCCATGGATTCACTTCTCCTAAATTAAAAACACCGACCTCCCCTATGTTGACGGTCTGCAACCTTACGAACCTATCTTTACACACTTTGCGCTAACAAAAAAAAGAACTGTGCGACATGAACAACACATTCGCAAGTTCTTCTTTGGACGCTATGCATAGCAACAATGTTCAAAATCTATTTCAATGAAGCCTTAGCACCTGCTTCCTCAAGCTTTTTCTGAATTTTTTCTGCCTCATCTTTTGGTAAACCACCTTTTATCAATTTCGGTGCACCTTCCACTGTATCCTTCGCTTCTTTTAATCCGAGACCTGTTATTGCGCGAACTTCTTTTATAACATTGATTTTATTTGCTCCACTATCGTCTAACCAAACGTCAAATTCAGTTTTCACCTCTTCTGGTTCGGCTTGCGATGAGGTGGCCGCGGTTGCGACAACTGCTGGGGCGGCACTAACACCCCAAGTAGACTCAAGCAACTTAGACAGCTCCGCCGCCTCCATAACAGTCAAGCTCGACAATTCCTCTACAATTTTATTTAAATCCGCCATTTTATCCTCCAAACAAAACATCGCCAAACAACAACCGCATAAATCACAATTTGTTATTTTCTTGCAGCAATAACCCTACTAACCCTAGCGACAACCTCATTCAATATATTTGCAATCTTCGTTGAAGGTGTAACGATAGTGTTAATAATTTTAACTCGAAGCTCATTCATCGACGGCAACTTCGCTAACTCACCGACTGCGTCACCACCCAATACGCACCCATTGAGCCAACACCCCATCACTTGAATTTTCTCTGAATTTTCCGATATGAATTTTGCCAAAGTCTTGGCAACCCCAATTGGATCAACCGAATATACAAGCGCTGTTGGTCCATGAAAAAATTGAACTAACCCAGAGAATTCCGTCTCTGCAAATGCAATGCGCAAAAGTGTATTTTTGACGATTTTAATCTTGGCGTCATCATTGCGAAGTGCACGCCTAAGCCGTGTGGATGCTGCCGCAGATACACCGCGCTGATTTACCACAACAACTAAAGACTGCCCACGAACCTCATTGCGAACGAACTCAATGCATTGTTGCTTTTGCAATCTATTCACAATGCACCGTCCTGTTTGCAAAATCTATGACATCAAAAGATCCAACTGGTGAATAATTTCTTTCAATACAACTAAAGTAGGTTTTCATATGCTCTCCTGTCTACACGGTTATTTATAAGCCAACTAAAACACGGCACACCGAGGTCTTCGACTAAGCGCCAGCTGCGGATAATACGACAACTCAACGACAACAATAACGAGCGACACATTAAGATTCAGCTGTGAAAACAACGCCACAACCCATTGTTGAGCTAAGTGTTGTTTTTTTAATGAAGACACCTTTTGTTGTCGTCGGTTTTTCTTTAGATATAACTCCAAGTAAAAATTTAATATTTTCCTCCAATTTAATCGCATCAAAACTAGCTTTGCCAATTCCAGCATGAACGACTCCACCTTTATCCGTCCGAAATTCGATCTGGCCTCCCTTTACTGCCGCCACCGCAGCAGCGATATCAGTACTAACTGTCCCAGTTTTAGGGCTTGGCATCAAACCTCTAGGTCCGAGTATTTTAGCTACCTTGCTAACAATGACCATCATATCGGGTGTAGAGACACAACGATCGAAATTTAATTCACCGCGTTGTATTTGTTCCACTAGATCTTCAGCACCAACAATATCCGCGCCGGCCGCTGTCGCAGCATCAGCCGCAGATCCACGCGCGAACGCGGCAACACGACACGACCTGCCTGTACCATGCGGCAATTGTGCCGTTCCTCTAATGTTTTGATCTGTTTTTTGACTATTTATGTTTAAATTGGCCGCTAACTCGACTGTTTCATCGAACCTAGCTGTAGCATTTGTTTTTATTAGCGCGATTGCTTCAGCCAACGGATATACTTTGTCCTTTTCTATATTAGCGCGTATTTGACGAAATCGTTTGCCACTCATAGCGATCCCTCTACTTGTATTCCAATTGAACGAGCCGATCCAATCAACATACTACATGCCGCATCTACATCGTATGCGTTTAAATCATTCATTTTTTTAATTGCTATCTCGCGAATTTGATCAATAGTTACGCTCCCAACAAATGAACCGCGACCAGTACTAGTTGAACCCTTCTCTATACCTGCCGCTTTTTTTAAGAAAAACGTATTTGGAGGACTTTTTGTTACGAATGAAAAGCTCTTATCTGTGTAAATCGTAATTTCTGTTGGCAGCGGGGTCCCAACCTCCACATTCTGTGTCTGGGCGTTGAAATTCTTGCAAAACTCCATAATAACTATACCGCGAGGACCAAGTACAGTTCCAATAGGCGGAGACGGATTAGCTTTCCCAGCAGGTATCTGGAGCTTGACAACACATGTAATTTTCTTTATTTTTGGCGCCATTAGATCTCCTTGTTAATAAATCCAATAAGGGCCGTGGTTACGAGATGGCAACTCTTCCACGAATTAATGATTGATTTTATAAAATTAATTTACGATATGCAACAGCAGTAATTTAGGCCAGAACCTATACATGAAATTTTTAGTAAACTTATATATATTTAGCCATTTGTGACTCTGCGTACGCAAGGTTTAAAAGCATGAGTAATGAAAAGACATAGCAAATATTAAACTAAATTGAAGTATATTAATTGCTCATTTAAATATACGTTTTTTTACTTTTCATTAATTATTTATCTAATACAATTTAATTATTACAATTCTTTGACTAAGAAGTAATTAATTGAAATATACAAAAATAATTAAATTATATATTGTACTGTTTTTATCGTCATCGTACGACGCAAATTCATTAATGGTACAGCAGTGGAGAGACATTATTGAGCAAAATAAAACACTAATAAATCAAAACAATATATTGCAACAACATTTTATGCACGAGGATCACACTATGCATAAAACTGAAGAACAACGTGTATTACAACCAAAGCAACCAGCTTCACTCAGCGAATTGCAAAAACTAATAATTTTTCAAGATGAACTAACAAGTAAGTTGTCCGTTGACGAAATGGAAAAACTTGTTAATGAAATTATTGCAGACGTTAGTGGCCAACCGATTTCATTCGATGTGGTTGTAAAATCTGCATTAGCGAAATTCGTGTCTATAGTTAAATACAAAAACCTTTCTATCATCTTCAACGATACTCAATTAACAGCGTTAATAAATGCTCAATTTCAGTTCTTTTTAACTAAAGTGAATGAAGCGTTTCCTGTAATTGAGATAAAGGATTATGGATCTTTTTTCGCATTTTTTAATAAGTGGAAACATTTGCTTTCAGCTTCAAAAAGAGAAACCGTTCCAAAAGTATCACATAGCGAGATCATTATACAAAAAGTACAGCAAAGCGAACTACAACTCGTTCAAAATATAAATACTTCTAAGCACAATATTGTAGATACAAAAATTTGGCCACAAAGAAACGATGAAATAGTCAATATCAGTCAACTACACGTAAATGCACATTCGTCTAAAATATCTGATACGTACAAACTTACTACAAATGCAGATTCTGTTGGTATTGATTTGCCGATTTATGCAAAAATTACGACACCAAAAGTACGCTCTTCAGTATTTAATTACATAGAAAAAACGAACGAAGTTAGCGAAGGTGTTGTGTTTAAACCACAAGAAAGACGTTTTATACCATCGTTTCCTACACGTCTTCATGACTACATCAAAGACAACTCTTCGCGTATTTCAATACGCAGCAATGTTACTGCAGGTAGTTCACAAAATAAGAACGATAACGCAGCATCATCTAAGATACGTAATGGGATTCAACATTCAACTAATCGCGTCAACACAGAGCTTGGTATCGTGAAAGATAATTCATCGTTAGGATCCACGAGAAATAACACCATACAAGCAGAGCCACAAACCCAAATAAGAAAACAGCATAAAAAAATTAAAAAATCCGTAGAACAAAGTGTGTCGCATAAATCGTATTCACCATCATTTAGCTATAAAAGTGAACCATTGTTGCAACTTGTTGCGACAAGTGCTGTTTTTTCAGAATAAACTACTTTAGAGCACGTCGTCATAAAATATGTTCAAATTTTAAATTTATGATGCAATACACTCTGTAAGAGATGATCCTTGTGCAGATTATTCGACACGTTTATGAAAACGCATAGTTGTTAAATTTAGTCTTGTTAACTTTATTGTAACGATGTTTTAAGTGTTTCTAGATCATGTTCAAATTCTGCGTTTGACAGACACAGTTCTTGCACTTTTTTTACGGCGTGAATAACCGTTGTGTGGTCTCTTCCACCAAATTTTTTACCAATCTCCGGTAATGATTTAGTTGTTAAAAGTTTGCATAAATACATAGCAACCTGACGTGGTCGTGCGACGGATATATCTCGCTTGGATGACAACAAATTCGCTATCTTAATACCGAAAAACTCGCTAACCCTGCGCTGTATATCTTCAATGGTTAGATATCGTTCATTAGATTTTAGTAAATCTCTCAGAATTTCCTGTGTAGAGTCCAATGTGATTTTACGACCAACCAAAGATGCATGAGCCATAATGCGATTTAGCGCACCTTCTAATTCTCTAACATTGGAAACAATTTTTGTCGCCAAAAAGTCAAGAACATCCTGTGGGACATCTATGTCTAGCATATCTGCTTTAGATTGCAAAATCCCCAAACGTAATTCATATGTTGTTGGATGAATATCTGCGACCAGTCCCCATCCAAGTCTAGATTTTAAACGTGCACCTATGTTTTCAAGGTCAGATGGTGATTTGTCTGCAGAAATAATAATTTGTTTATTGCTATCAACGAGTGCATTGAACGTATGAAAAAATTCCTCTTGAGTTGTTTCTTTTCCACCAATAAATTGAAAATCGTCAATCATTAATACATCAACAGATCGAAAGTGTTCCTTAAACGTCATTGTGTCATGGGATCTGATGGACCGAATAAATTGGTACATAAATTTTTCTGCTGACATATACTTTACTTGACGTTCGATGTTGTTTTGACTGACTTTCCATGCTATCGCATGCATCAAGTGTGTTTTTCCAAGTCCAACCCCACCGTATAGAAAAAGCGGATTGAATTGTATTTTATCGGATTCAGCCACTCGTACGGCCGCGTTATAAGCGAACTCATTTGGTTTACCAACAATGAAATTATCGAATGTTAACCTCGGATCTAAACAGTTATCATTTTTATCAGTGTTTCTTTTAGTTTTTGATTCCTTCTCAGTAACTTGTGTCTCATCTGTAGTTGCGTCAACGCTATCTGTTTCTGACTCATGAGCGTCTATCATTATATCTATTGAAGTAATTTGCGGAATGTATTTTTGCCACATGCTAAGTAAAACGTTGCTATATTGGGAGAGCAGTCTGTCGCGGACAAATCTCTGCTGAGTCCGCATTAACAAAAAGCCATCGTTTAGTCGTAATGGTGATGCCTTCTCAAACCAACTTTGACAACATCCAGCACCAACATTTTCTGCAATATCCGCAAGGACACGCACCCACAAACTATTAATATCTTCTATCGCTGTAGCTTGCTTAATGTTTTCGCATCTTAACATAGATAACAAAGCAATAACAAAATCTCAATACATGATGATAATACAGTTTGTTGACATTTTGGTAACACATTTTTTACTGTGTCTATTGTTTATATAACAACTATTTTTTATGACTTTCAGCCAAAATATGCGACTAAATTTATTGTCTGGCGAAAAATTCCGTTGTCTACATTTCGCATTTTTCTACTTGACCAAAATCTAAATCAATTGGTGTAGGACGACCAAAAATCATGACAGAAACGCTTAAACGTTCTCTAGTAGTATCAACTGAATCAATCGTTCCGGAGAAAGATGTAAATGGACCATCATTTA
The DNA here is from genome assembly GCA_031279185.1 of Holosporales bacterium. Classification (GTDB taxonomy): domain Bacteria; phylum Pseudomonadota; class Alphaproteobacteria; order BNTO01; family BNTO01; genus JAITIY01. Next base: position 24,302 of record JAITIY010000041.1, on the reverse strand, counting down.
CCTTGACAACTTCACCAACCTCGAACGACAATTGGTGCCGTGGATGTTCGCGCGATTCTTGTACTTGTGCAAAAATACGCGAGATTTCTGATTCAGACACAGGAAGTGGATGTTTCGCACCTAAAAACCCATTGACGCGAGGAACACTACATATCATGCTCCATACATCATCATCAAGAAACATCTTTATTAACACGTAGCCTGGAAAGTAATTTTTATCTTTAGTAACTTTTGTTCCACGACGAACTTCAACAATTTCTTCTTTTGGTATCAAAAATTCTTCAAATCTATCGAGTAATCCTTTCTTTTCAGCTTGAAGTTTTATTGCGTCTACGACACTATTCTCGAGACCAGAATAAACACTTACAACGTACCACTTCGATTCTTCCATAACTTATCTCCTAATTCATTATAGATTGAATAACAAATAAAATGCTTCTATCAATCAAAAATAAATATAGAGCCATTACTAACGCAAAAATACAAACTACAAACGTAGTTATGCTAGTTTCCCGGCGTGTAGGCCAAACAACTTGCGAAATTTCTTTTTTTACTTCACTAAAGAACTTCTTACATCGCTGAAATAATGGAACCTTGGGCGTCAATTCTTTTTGCACCATAAAACATTTCCCTTTTTTACGTCTATACGTCTAAATATGGCAGGAGCAGCAGGAATCGAACCTGCAACCTTCGGTTTTGGAGACCGATGCTCTACCAATTGAGCCATACTCCTGAACATGCTTCGAGCTACCATTATCCAACGCTATCACTTATATCAAAAAAATAACAATTAAAATACTTTTTGGTTTAGTTATATCATCTATATCGTACACCTGATGTCGTTTTATCGTAATGCTCTCATTTTACATGAATACCACCAATATAATTAACGGTAATGCTGAGAAGAGGATTTGAACCTCCGACCTACTGATTACGAATCAGTTGCTCTACCAACTGAGCTACCTCAGCATATTAATAACACAACAACATCACATTGTTGAACGTATCCAGCACCTGTGAGTATACAACGTATTTAGTGTTGATTGCTACGAATCATTTATTTGTCTAAAGTTATATTACGTTCTGCGAATTATCATGTTTTGATGCCAAATAATCCAATTGTTGTGCGTATTCCAGGAAGACGTGGCGAAAAGCTGGCAACTGTTAACGTACATCCAAACGGACCTGGCATGCAAAAACGTACGCCTGAATGGATGGTAAGTTTTAGTTCTTTGAGTGAGGGGATGTTAGCTGGAACTCCTGCGATGTACCTTGGTCTTGGTTCAAGGTTGTTAGCTTTTTTTTTCGATAAAATTGGTGCTTATTCGTCTGTTAATAAATTGAGTAGTTTTACAGAATTGTTTGGTTGGAATGCAGAATTGAGTCGTTATGTAGATGGGAATTTAGCAGGGGCGCTTATAACATCTGCAAGTGTGAAGCATTCGCCGATCGTATTAATGATACCTTCTGGATCTTTTGCTGCGACTGCAGAAGAAGCTATGTATAAGGGAACATTAATTAAATGCATAACAATAATTAGATTAGGTTATGTGAAAGGAGACTTAAATATCTTGCAAACTATGGTCTTTAAAGAGTGTAGAATAATAAGATTTCAGCAACAATTAGATAGACTTATCCTACATTGTTCGATATTGAAAAAATTAACAATGATAAGTGTATTCGACCAAGATGGATCGTTCGCAGGATTGGGTGTTGGTGAAGTTGATATACTTAAAAACGAACGTCCTGACTTTGGTCTTCTGTCTCTGCTATTCGAATAGCTGTAATAAATGTGTCTCACAAGTATGTTTAATCTATCAATATCGACGGTGGCTCGGAATTTATGGGCGCATTTGAGAAAGTGAAACAATAACACACTATTCAGGTTTTTCCAAATAACATAAAGATGGGTATATACATAAATAATTATTTTTTATTTGTTGATTTAATAAAAAAATAATATTTTGAATATATTCTAAATAAAGATAGCCTATTTCTTTATTATGGAGTATAAAATGAATATTAATAAAATCGCACTATTTTCAATTGCATGTTTTGGATGTAGTCCATTGGCAAGCAGTACAGAGCAAGACTTAAGTAATATCGATCACACGCTAGGCGTTATTTTTCAAAACAGTAATATTCAAGACCAAGCCGATATTAATAGATGTGCAGTTGGTGGAAGATTCTTACCAGATTATTTCGAGCCATTGTTTAGATTAGAGAACGCTGTAGATACGCTAAATCACATTATTAACGAATTCAATCTTAGGTATGGTACCGATAAAGTTTGGTATTTAGATGAAGGTACTCGTGTAAAAGTAGTTAATACGGTTGATAAAACTACTGATCTGTTTGAACTTATACGTGTTTGTCGTGCATACGTGCATAACCCGGATGGAGATAAAGATAGACTTAAAGAAATATACTTATACACAGGACAATCTACTGCAGCACAAGAGAATTTAGAGTCTTTAATTGAATACTTATCAGTTGCATCTGGACGTCAATACTCAATAAGTGAAGAATCGTGTAGTGCGGAACAACAATCTATTACTAGCGAGCTTAGCCTAATACAAAACGCAATTACCGCAACTGGTAACTGCTGTAACAGACTTGTTGTATCGTCTGAAGAGGATGGAGAGATTTACAATGTTTTTAGTGAAATACATAAGTTGTTTTTTAAGTGGCAGCCAACAGATAGTTCCGCACTTAAATTATTTGAGCTTACAGATAAAGACGAAGGGGATACTGTTGGATATAAACTATCACCAGCAATAGATATATCGCTAGTTGAAGCATTACGTAAAGAAAAAAACGAGCTGCAAACTCAACTTCACACACTATTGGATATTCTGACGCATATTGCCTATAAAGTACACTGAATAAGTATTTATTTAAAATTGCAAATTGTTTTATGGGACTGTTGCAAATGTTTCGTCCATTGAGACGAGCCTCTAGCGTTTTCAATGGTTTTAAGCGGGTAGGAGCGCAATTTTGCAGCGTTTGCAACAGTCCCTTTATTGAATCTAAATACCATTATTTTCAATTACTTTTTGCAATTAACACTAGTAATGCTTTATGCATCTAAATGCCAGTAGCTTGATTTTTCATAGTAACAACGCCAAAATTTTTTAAACGTGTATAAATAACAAGATGAAGTGATTCCTTTTAAAAAAAAAAGCAGTGTAAAATTTCCTACAATTGATACACCATTTACTTCAAAAAATCTTGTAGTAAAAAAAACTGACATCGCAGTTGTGTCACAAAAACCTAGTGAAATCAGCAGTTCATTAACATCAAAAATTTTTGTTTTATTCCAGGCTGGTGTTCATTTCGTAGTAAAAATTGTTACATTAACCGCGCTAATGTGCACTGTTTTTGGTTGTTTTGCAATGTTTATACTATGGAAGTACGGACGAAGTCTTCCAGATTATCTTTTTTTGCAAAATTATAATCCAGCAATTATTACGCATATATACGATAGAACTGGAAACTTAATTCATGAATTAGCAAAAGAACGTCGTATTTATACGCATTTATCTGATATGCCCATACACCTAGTAAAAGCTTTTATCTCAGCAGAAGATAAAAATTTTTATAGTCATTGTGGAATCGATTTTCAAAGTTTAATCAAAGCAACAATCTTAAACACACTACGTTGCAGATGGAAATTTGGACCAATTGGTGGATCTACTATTACGCAACAAGTTGCTAAAATTTTCCTTATAGGAAATGAACATAGCTTTTCGCGAAAAATAAAAGAAGCGATTCTAGCCATCAGATTAGAAAGCGCGTTGAGCAAAGATAAGATCCTCGAACTATACCTTAATCAAATTTATCTAGGGTTGGGTAGTTACGGCGTAACGATTGCTGCGCAAAGTTATTTTAATAAACAGATCAGAGACTTGACGTTAGCTGAATCAGCCTTTTTAGCATCACGACCTAAAGCTCCGAGTCATCAAAAAACTAACTATAAAAAAGCATTATGTAGGCGTAATTGGGTCTTAAAGCAAATGTTGCAAAATAAAGCTATTTCACGAATGGAATGCAAAATTTCACAAACGATGCCGTTACCACGATATGACCACTCATCTATGTATAGATTACAAAACAACACATATTACATAGAAACCGCAAGAAAAGAACTTATTCGGTTTTTTGGTGAAAAAGATACATATAGCATTGGTTTAGAGGCGACACTAACTATACATCCTCAAATTCAAAAAATTGCTGATGATGCACTCAAATATGCGTTAGAAAAATATGACGAAAGACACGGTTGGCGCGGTCCAATTAAACATATAGACATAAATAGTATGTTAAATTGGGCAGAAATTTTAAAAAACATGAAAATTCCTAATTTAAACATAACTCCAGCGGTTGTTTTATCATCCTCACCAACAATACAAGTAGGATTACCTAATAAAAAAATAAAAAATTTAGTAGCGAATGTGTTTGCAAATGACTATAAATCGATAAAAAACGGTGATGTTGTGTTCGTCAAAAAAGTGAACGGCAAATGGGAGCTCACTCAAATTCCAGAAGTAACTGGTGGAATTGCTGTTTTGGACGCAAATACTGGCGAAATTTTAGGATTAAGCGGCGGATATTCATTTCATATAAATCAATTTAATTGTGCGACACAAGCATTAAGACAGCCTGGATCCGCGTTTAAACCGTTTGTTTACTTAGCCGCGTTAGAGAATGGATTGACAAAAGATTCGATCTTAGTTGAACGACCTATCTCTATGCAAGTTTCTGGCAGAGTTTATACGCCGCACAATTACAATAAAAGCGTTTATGGTGGTCCAATGTCTTTATCTATGGGCCTTACAAAATCCAGAAACGTTTTCACAGTAATATTAGCTGACAAAATTGGAATGAATAAGATCACACAACTAGCACAAACACTTGGCATCGCAGACTACATTCCTAACGAAATATGCGTATCGCTTGGATCTTCAGAAACTACAGTCTTGAAATTAGCTGGTGCATACGCGTCAATTTTCAACGGAGGTTATTCGGTAAAACCTAAATTATTTCTTAATATTTCACATCGATTTGGAACACAAAGCGTAGTCATCCCACAAAACGAGCATAAAAAAGTCGTTCGCGATACAAGTGTGGATCAAATGAAGCACATGCTAGAACGGTGTATTACACACGGTACTGGAAAAGATTTGGCGTACCTCTCAACTACATTGCCAATAAAAATTTATGGTAAAACAGGAACATCTAATGATTTTAAAGATGCATGGTTTGTTTGTTGCGTTGAATTAGCAAGCGAAAGGTCTCAGCGATGTGGATTGCTAACAAAAGGCAAACCTCTTATTTTTGTAGCATTTATGGGATTTCCTGTACCAAAATCTTTAGGTCCTCATGAAACTGGTTCAAGAGTTGCCATTCCAGCTGCAGAATATTTCATCACAACGTTATGCTCTTAAACGCTAACTTAGCCTAAATTAGTGATTCTATTGTCAGTTTCTAAATAAATTCCTGTCCTGCAGTGTTCTTTCGCTCCTGACCAATTGTTTCGTTCATAGTATTTCTATTTTGGTAGATTCCTTCTGCAATATGCAGTACGTCTGCTGGAGACATTTTTTTTGTTAATGTCGTCTGTTTAAGCTTGCCGAACAGCTTGAAATACACCAACATCGCAACGACATTCACGAATAACCAACAATCCAAAAATAATCACCACCGTATAGCGGCAGATCCCCATGCATAACCTGCACCCATCGCCGACAATATAACTAAGTCACCTTTATTTATATTTGTGACGGCCAAGGAAATTGGAATAGTAGCCGCAGAAGTATTAGCGTATGAATTAATAGTTACTACAGTTTTTTCAGAAGGAATTCCTAATTTAGTAGACACTGAGTCAATAATACGTTTGTTCGCTTGATGCGCTACAAACCAATCTATATCAGTAATATTCAAGTTGTTATGCGTTAATGCCGTTTTAATGGAGGATTCCATAACATTGATTGCGGTTGAATAAATAGCACGCCCATTCATAACGATCTTGCCTCTTTTGAATTTTTCATCTGAATGATCAACGAATAGCATATCGTACCCAGCTCCATCGGTAAACAAATGTGTAGACAAAATACCAGGCTCTAAACTACGTCGCAGCAAAACAGCTCCTGCACCATCTCCAAATAAAACACATGTAGATCTATCGTTCCAATCAACCATTCTTGACATTAATTCCGCACCAATAACTAACACATTCGACATTGCACCAGTTTTAATAAATTGATCAGCAATCGATAATGCATATATAAATCCAGAACAAACTGCCTGTATATCAAAAGCGCATGCTTTTGTCGCGCCTAATTGATGTTGAATTTTCGTTGCTGTTGCTGGCATAAAATGATCTGGAGACGTAGTCGCTAATATAATCATATCAACGTCTGCAGCAGCAACTTTTGCTGCCAACAGTGCATTATTTGCTGCGTTCGTTCCAAGTAGGGCTACGGAATCCGACTGAGATGCTATATGTCGTTGTTCTATGCCAGTTCTTGTGCGAATCCACTCGTCATTTGTATCTAGAGTTTCGGCTAAATCATTATTTTTAATAACTTTGTTTGGCAGAGACATTCCACATCCACCAATAACAGACCAAAATGTGGCAGACATAATCATTTATTATAAGTGACCATTGCGATAAGATTACTGAACTTCGGCAATCAATTGCAGTCTTTTTTCAATATCCGACGCAAAATTAGACTGAGCCATATTTATCGCAACGCAAATCGATTGCGCGAAGCCAAATGCGTCTGCCCCACCATGACTTTTTACAGCAATCTTTTTTAATCCCAACAACACAGCACCATTATATAATCTAGGATCAATTGTGTTCTTTACACTTTTTAACAACGGAAGCATCAACAGTGAAACCATCTTACTCCACAAAGATGCATTTGCTGCGTTTTTTATCAAATCAAACAAAAACAATATTGATCCCTCAATTGCTTTTAAAGCAATATTTCCGGAAAAACCATCAATTACAATGACATCAGTCACTCCATCAAATATATCATTCCCTTCGACAAATCCATGAAAAACAAAACGATCAATCTCGTCCATTTTGTTAGTTTTTGTATCTATTTGATGCAATATATGCCCAGTTTCTTGAACTACTGCATTCCCTTTCATTTCTTCTGAACCAACATTGAGCAATCCAACAGTTGGATTACACTTTTTAAGAAGCGCCTTAGCCAATACTTCGCCCATTAATGCGAATTGAACTAGTCTTGAAGGAGAACACTCTAAATTTGCGCCAAGATCAAGAACGATACATTTCCCTTGTTTATTTGGCATAAGTGCAGGGATTGCTGGACGATCAATTCCAGGCAACGTCCCTAATATAATTTTTGCTAAGGTAATGTAAGCTCCAGTATTTGCGGCAGACACAACTGCATGTGCTTCTCCACAAGCGACAGAGTTAAGCGCCATACCTAAATTTGAATCATCTTTGTGACGTAATGCCTCCAAAGGATTTACACAATTTGTAACGATAACGTTAGTATGAACGATTGTTGATAATTCACGTACACTAGAATACTTACTCAATTCGTTATTAATTGCAAACATATCTCCGAATAAAATAAATCGTGCAGGAATACAGTCTTTTTTCAGCTGTTTTATTGCTATATCAATTCCTTTGATTGTCACAGCAGGCCCGAAGTCTCCACCCATGACATCAACTGCAATACATTTCTCAATCTCGCTGTTTTCTGGTAACTGAACGACATCACCGCCAGCAGAATAATAACTGCGTCTATTTGCGTCTTGCTTCAACGCTGATGTACGCTCTTTTATCAAGTACGTCCTCAAAATGATAAAGCATTAATCTTTTTTCGAATCTACTGTATCTTTTGGTCTTTTTACAATCTGATTTTTATTGTACGACCCACATGAATTGCAAATATGATGCGGCAAATGTAGCGCACCACAATTTTGACATTCCACACTTTGTATCAGTTTTAATCCATCATGAGAGCGACGCATGTCTCTTCTTGATTTAGATGTTTTCTTCTTTGGAACAGCCATAAGTATCCCTCACGCTATACAATAACTACTTGCCTTTAATGTTCAACTACTTGCCTTTAATGTTCCCAACGGGAATTGAACCCGTGTTACCGCCTTGAAAGGGCGATGTCCTAACCGCTAGACGATGGGAACGAAAACGAAGCATACTAAGGATTATATTAAGATAACGTGAAAAAAACAATATATTGTATAAGTTCATAACATATGAGACTGCCCCCAGCTTTTACGGTGGTCCTAACAGACGGATTTTGACGAGTGTGGGTAACCCTCGTGTATAAGAAACGATAATTCGGCAGAAAATATGGATATAGTGCGCAAATGGGCGTTGGCAATGCTGAAAAACGTGTAAAGAAAACCAGGGCAATCAACAATATCACTGATGCGGAAAAATGCTATGTCTTTCGATCATTTGTCAAAGTGTTTGTTTAAGATTTTTCATGCGTAGGCCCTAAGGTACAAGTTTACGCATAGTGAGTTTTTGTTCAAAAGATGCTACAACTACTGTAAACAGGGCTATGAAGCGGATCAAGTGATAAAGTGTCAGACGCAATAACAGGAAACACAACGCTGAGTGGCGATACTCGGTTGGTAGCATTAGAAGAAGAAGTTCAAAGCTCTTACTTAGATTATGCAATGAGCGTAATCGTCTCACGTGCGTTACCGGATGTTCGTGATGGCCTAAAACCAGTTCACCGCAGAATCTTATTTTGCATGAACGAAAATGGATTTGATTACAATAAACCATACAGAAAGTCGGCACGTATTGCTGGCGATGTCATGGGAAAATACCATCCTCATGGAAGAGACGCCATTTACGAAACAATGGTAAGAATGGCGCAAGATTTTAATATGGGGATCCCACTTATAGACGGACAAGGAAATTTTGGTTCTATGGATGGAGATCCGCCGGCGGCAGATCGCTACACAGAAGCAAGGTTAAGTAAAGCATCACGTGAGCTGCTAGATGACATAGATAGTGATTCTGTAGATTTTCAGCCAAATTACGATAGTACTGAATCAGAGCCAGTAGTGTTGCCTGCGAAATTTCCAAATTTGCTTGTTAATGGTGCAAACGGAATTGCTGTCGGAATGGCAACATATATACCAACGCACAACTTAGGTGAAGTGATTGATGCATGTTGTGCACTAATTAATAATCCGACACTTACTATCGAAGAATTAATGCAGTACATTCCTGGACCAGATTTTCCTACAGGTGGAATAATCATTGGACGCGACGGCATACGTCAAGCGTACCAAACTGGAAGAGGAACCACTATTGTTCGTAGTAAAACGCACATTGAAGAACTTAAGGGTGGACGAACCGCAATTGTCCTCACAGAAATTCCTTTTCAAGTCAATAAAGCACGAATGGTAGAAAGAATAGCAGAGCTCGTAAAGGATAAAATCATCAACGACATTAGCGGAATCAGAGATGAATCTGACAGAGATGGAGTACGTGTAGTCGTGGAATTGAAAAAAGATTCCGTACATGACGTTGTGTTAAACCAATTGTATCGTCTGTCTCCTGTGCAGACTAATATTCATTTTAATATGTTAGCACTAGTTTATGGGCGGCCAGAGCAACTATCACTAAAACGCATATTAAGCGAGTTCTTGCGTTTTCGCGAAGATGTAGTAAAGCGACGTACTCGCTATGAGCTAAAAAAAACACGCGAACGTGCACATGTATTAGTTGGTTTCGCAACAGCATTAGCTAATTTAGATGAAGTGATCTCATTGATAAGAAACGCACAGGATAGGGCAACAGCTAAACAACAACTTTTGGAACGGAAATGGAAAAGTGATGACATTGTGCCATTACTTAGTTTAGTCGATGATCCAAATGATAAAGATCAAGGGTATTACCAATTAAGTATTGAACAATCAGATGCAATACTCGATTTGCGATTACATAGACTTACGGGACTAGAACGGCAAAAATTGCACGATGAATTATTTGAACTATCGAAAACAATTCGAAATTTGTTGGATTTACTGAAATCGCAGGAAAAAATACTTAGTGTCATTAAACAGGAATTACTTCATGTAAAAGAAAGATGTGCAACAAAACGACGAACTGTAATAGAAGAGGGCATTGCTACATGTGAAGATGAAGATTTAATACAACGTGAAGACATGGTTGTAACTGTTAGTTTAGAGGGATACATTAAACGAGTTCCATTAGATACCTACAGAGCACAGCGTAGAGGTGGGCGCGGTAGAACTGGGATGAGTACAAAAGAAGAAGATGTTGTTAATGATATAATCGTTGCAAACACACACGATAATATATTATTCTTCTCGACATTCGGACAAGTTTATTCGCTAAAAACATATCAATTACCATTAGCGGGTCCGCAGGCTAAAGGTCGTGCAATGATTAATTTATTTCCACTTGATGATGGTGAAAAGATTTCAACTGTTTTAGTTATTTCTGATAATGAAGACCATAGTGATAAACACTTAATTTTTGCTACATCACAAGGGAACGTACGCCGCAACAGGATATCGGATTTTGCGAAAATAGCCAGCAGCGGTAAGAAAGCAATGCGATTAGAAAATAATGAGTTGTTAATTGGCGTTATGATGGCATCGGAAAGTGATGATATTTTCTTAGCAACTTCATGCGGAATGGCTAATCGTTTCCCAGTTACAGGAATTCGCATTTTTTCTGGCAGAGACTCAAATGGAGTACGTGCTATTCGTTTAAGTGATGGTGATATTGTTACAAATCTAAGTATAATAAAATCCAATAATATAACACCAGAGGAACGTGAAGCTTACTACAGACATTCGATTGTTAAAGTTGATGAGACGCAAGAGGTGCCGTTGGGTGAAGGGCAAAGATATGCTGACTATTATGAATCTGATGCAAATGACAATATAGCTAATGACAGTATTTTTGAAACTAACGTTAGTATTAAACTATCTGATGAACGGTTCTCGGAATTAGCACAAGCAGAACAGTTCATTTTAACAGTAACAGAGAATGGTTTTGGGAAAAGAACATCTGCTTATGCTTATAGGACAACAAACCGTGGAACCAAAGGAGTCTCAAATATAGTTATAAATAAGCGCAATGGAAATGTTGTGTCTTCTTTTCCAGTCAAAGAAAGTGACGACGTAATGCTAGTTACAAACCTTGGTCAATTGATACGATGTCCAGTAAAAGATATTAGAATTACAAGAAGAACCGCACAAGGTGTCATAATTTTTAGAGTTAGTGAAAGCGAGAAGGTTGTTGCTGTAAGTCGAGTTTCAAACAACAACAGTACGTCAAATAGTTGTTAATCAATGTGAGCAAGTTGTAATATAGTTTTATGAATTAACTCAAGTGCTTATCATAAATGCAGCAACATTTTAATAACGTACTTCTGATAGATCAATTCCTAGAAGCGATAGTATCAGAAAAAAATGCATCACCAAATACGGTAAAATCGTATAAGCTGGATTTAGAGCATTTTAGTATATTTATCAAGCAAGACTTAAAAAACGTCACAAGTGATGACATTTATAAATACAGACAGCGTCTCGAATCACTATCGCATGCAAAATCCACAGTAGCGCGAAAGATAGTAACATTGAGACAATTCTATAAATTTTTGAGTCAAGAGAAGTCAATCAGCCTGAATCCAACACGACACATAGCATTACCAAGAAATGTACGTAAGTTCCCACGCATTCCAACAAAAGACATTGTTTTTTCGCTGTTAGATTACGTCGCTAAAGACGAATCAAACGAAGGACGAAGAAATTGGATTTTACTAGAGTTGTTATACGGGACTGGAATTCGTGCTAGTGAAGTCGTATCTTTGAAATTAAGTAATTTGGCTTTTAATAGAGCTCAGCAAACAATTCTTCCATTTATAACAATCTATGGAAAAGGAAACAAAGAGAGAATCGTCCCATTACATGAAACGTGTATTTTAGCATTAAACGTCTATCTGTCTGTTAGACAATATTTTATTCGCAAAGGGCAAAAAATGGAAGAATTCCCATGGCTTTTCCCCTCGTATAATGGGCATATAAGCAGACAACGGTTAAATCAATTGCTAGCTAATATAACGAAGAATCTTGGAATTAATTCCATTTCGCCTCATGTGTTGCGTCATGCGTTTGCGACACATTTGCTTGAAAATGGAGCAAATTTGCTCATCATTCAAAAACTACTTGGACATTCTGATATTTCAACAACGCAGATATATACTCACGTACAATCACAACATTTAGTCTCGCTTTTGCAAAAATACCATCCATTATTCAATCAAAAGAATGAATAATCGATCTGGCATATCAAAGCTTTTCGTTGGTAGATGGTTTTTAATGTTTTTGTTATCATTTTGATTATTAGGCCCATATTAAGACAATTGCTACTTCAATATTTTTTATTTCAAATACTTATAAAACATGTCAATATTTATATGTTAATGTGAAGAATTTATTTTTTGGTGTTTGTCTATGTGTGTTTGTAAGAAATATGTAGCAGAATTCATCGGGACATTTTTATTGGTTTTTTTAGGATGCGGTAGCGCAGTTTTCGCTGGAGGGCAAATTGGCTGGCTTGGCGTTAGTCTGGTTTTCGGAATTACGCTTATGGCGTGTGCATATATTTTTGGTGGTATTTCTGGCTGTCACCTAAACCCTGCAGTTACAGGTGCACTATTACTATCAAAGCGGTTCCCTGCAAAAGATTTTGTTGGATATATTGTTTCGCAAATGGCCGGAGCTTCTTTAGCTGGTTTAGTTTTATACATAATAGCAAGTGGTGCGCCGCAAATTGATGTAAATGCTGGGTTAGCGTTAAATGGCCTGGCATCGCATTCACCGACCGGCTGTTCTTTCTGCGCTGGATTTTTGGGCGAAGTGGTTGGCACAATAACGCTGCTTCTTGTTATTCTGCTTGCTACCACCAAAAATGTTCCGGAGGGATTTGCTCCTATTGCAATAGGAGGAGCGTTGTTTGTGTCGTTGATATTTTTGATACCACTTACAAATGGTTCGTTAAATGTCGCAAGAAGTTTTGGTGTTGCTTTGTTTTATGGTGGATGGGCCTTGTCTCAGTTGCTTTGGTTCGCTGCTGCACACATTGTTGCAGTAGTTGGCGCGGTTTATATTGGTAGATTTTTGAATTCCGAATGCAAAGTCGATTCCCGTAAGTAGTAGTCGAAATTTTACTCGTTTTTTTATGATATATTAACTGCTTTAGTTGTAATGTCGTAAATATGCGGGAACGTTGCATCGCTGATTAGAGTTGGGAGAGTGTATGTTGTCAATTAGAAGTATCTCTGTTTTTACCTTGATCGCTGGATTAGCGAGCACTTCTTTTTCTGTTGTTGCTTCAGTTAGTTTAAAGGAGTCGAACTCAACAGAAGATTGTGATGTGTCAGATAGTGAAAATGATGATTCTGAGTCGAAAAAGGTACTAAATAAATTACGACAAAGTGGTCTCACGGAAGGAGAGCTATTTAGTGTATTAAATTTTTCTAATGTTGTGAAATCCGTAATAAACAGCGTGGTTAGTATTGTCGCTGTACAATCTCCAAAAGAAGACGATAACGAAATGGATCAATTCAGCAAAGGTTTCAAAGGAACTCCGTTTGAGCATTTTTTCAAGAATTTCGCCGGAAGAGATCAGCAGCGGAAAGTTCGCGTTGGAGGATCTGGATTTTTTATAAAAGTGGAAAAGGATGTTGCGTATGTTGCAACTAATTGCCATATCGTAGAAAACACTGTGCGCGTTAAAATTCTTCTACAGGATAAAACTGAAGTCCCTGCAATAGTACATGGGTCAGATCCGCGCACAGACTTGGCCGTGCTTAAAGTTAAAATGCAAGATATTCCTGAAGAACAACGTTTGTTGATTAGACCTCTAAAATGGGGCGATTCTTCTCGTACAGAAGTTGGTCATTGGGTTTTAGCGTTTGGAAATCCATTTGGTTTGGGCAATACTGTCACACATGGAATAGTTTCCGCAAAAAGCAGAGATATCCATGCACCAGGATCGGGTTCCTTGACTGATGATTTTATTCAGCATAGTGCACAAATAAATATGGGTAACTCTGGCGGTTGTTTAACCGACGTATATGGATACGTTATCGGTATGAACACTGTAATCATTACGCCGTCTGGTGGTAATGTTGGAATCGGTTTTGCTATTTCATCGAATAACGCTCGAAAAGTTCTTGATCGGTTAGTCCTAGATAAAAAAATACGACATGGCGCGTTAGGTATATCTATACAAGACTTTAGTAAAGAAATGGCCGAAGGACTTGGCTCTCCATATCGACACGGGGCTATAGTTACTAGTGTAGATCCTCGTGGCCCGGCACACGCTGCGGGTTTGCAGGTTGGCGATGTTATTGTTAAATTTGATGATACTGAGATAACTGGTAAATCCAAATTATCTAGAGTCGTTGGTGAAGCAAGCGTCAATACCGAACATAAGGTAATTATTTCGCGTGGGAATAAGGAAATCGCGCTTGTCGTTGTTTTAGGAGATCTTGATAAAATTAACGGAACAGAGACAGACAACACTGATGAAGATTGTGGTAAGCCTGTTGAATTGTTTGGTGCCTCACTATCTGATTCAGCGTCGAATAGTGTTGGCCAAAAGCCAGGGAGTAATGTATCTGGTATTTTCGTTATAAAAGTCAATCCTGACAGTCCTTTTGATGACAGTGGTGTCGTTCCAGGAGACATTATCACTGAGGTGAATAGAGAACCGGTTAAGACAATCAGCGCATTTAAAAGTATTATATCGCATGCTACAAAAGAGAAACGTCGTTTCGTGTTAATGCGTGTACGGCATGGAGACGTAGATAGATTTGTATCGCTAAAAATTGACGAAGAGGGGACTTTTCAAAAAGAAGCAAAGAATAAATCACGAGAAGACGCAAAAAAGGAAGACTCGAATGATAACTCATCGAAACCGAAATCTTCTGAGTCAACGAAAGATGGCAATCACAGTGAACGGCAATATGAAAATAATACTGATGACTCTGAGTCTGAGTCTGATGTGCCTAAACATAAGGATGGCGCTTCTAGTCGTGATTCTGAATATGGTGCCTCACCAAAAAAACGTGGCGTAGCTGATGAAGACAATCGTGGAACTCTGCACAATGCTCCTACAACGCACGGTGATTCAACTGACAGTGATGACGGGGCACGTCCACAGACGTGGTCAGAAAGATTTAAGCGTGGTTTAAAACGCTTTAAAGATGTTATCGGCGGTCTGTTCAGTTCAGGACGGCGATCCAGTATTTATCATTAGTTTTGGATGTTAATTTGATTATGGAAAATAAATCTGTTGTGATTTTAGGTGCAGGTGCTTGGGGCACAGCTTTAGGCATATCGTTTTGTCGGGCTAGGTGCAATGTAACGCTGTTACCTAAATTCGAAAAAGAAGAGGAAATTTTAAAAAAAAAACGCATAAACAATATGTGGCTTCCTGGAGTAAGTTTTCCAGAGGAGCTGACAATTGGGCCTTGTTTTGATAATTTAAAAGATGCGGATATTCATGAAAAAATCAGCGAATTAGTTAATTATGCTGATGCTATTTTTGTTGCGACTCCATCGCAATTTATGATCGAGACGATACATTGCTTCAAAAAGCTTATTCCTCAATCTTGTCCTATCGTTATTTGTGCAAAGGGATTTTACTTGGACCAAGAGCGTCAGTGTGGCTTATTGTTATCACATGCTATACAGGAAATAATACTGAATCCTCTATGCTGTTTATCTGGTCCAAATTTTGCAAATGAAGTTGCTACAGGGGAATACAGTGCCTCTGTTTTGTCATCAGTGGATATTAGTCTTGCAAAGACAATCGCGCAATTTATATGTTCACCGAGGTTCAAAGTATTTTTAAATAGAGATATTATTGGCGTTCAAATTGTAGGGGCGTTGAAGAATGTTCTAGCAATATTGTGCGGTATAGCAAACGGTTTGAAAATGGGACAAAATACTATTGCCGTTCTTTTCGCACAAGGAATTGCTGAGATGAGCTTATTTATTCGGCAATATGGCGGATTGGAAAGCACGTTGCTTGGATTAGTACTTGGTGATGTCGCTATGACGTGTTTTAGCGAAAATTCGCGCAATACTGCTCTTGGGATAAAAATAGGTCATGATGAACTACTTCAAGACCTTCTAAAAAACACTCATGCAGAAGGATATATGACGGTTAAAACTGCATATGTCATGAGCAGAAATTTAGATATCCAGACTCCAGTTTTAGATACCGTCTATAACATTTTGTATTGCGATTCGACTCCTGAGATTTCTATTCAAAGTCTTTTGGATTCGACATTGATTAATACTGACTGATAACTCTAGAATTTCTGGAATTATCAATGTTAGCGTTCACGACAAAAGGTTTTAAGCAACGTTCTGTTTATACGTTGTTACTTTTCCTGGTGAGTTGTACGAATGATTTAGTTAAAGTGCCTTCCGTTGGATTAAAGCGTGTTACAGTTGTCGCGCAAAAAGACGCTAATAACTCGTCTGTAACGACAGTACATTTGGTATTTCCAAAAACTGACGATGTTTATACAACGCTTAACAAAATGGACGCAATCGCTTATTTTGCTGCTTTTCGAGATTTACTGGCTAGCTTCCCTAATGATCTAGAAATCGTCGTAATTGAAGCAGTGCCAGGTCTATCAGTTACTGAAAAAATTTGTTTGAAAGACTTCGCATCTAAAGCTGTTATTGTTTTCGCTTCATACGATCAAAGCATTCCTGGCACACACAGAGAAACTTTGCGAACACTGTGTAAACAGGTATCTATATCATTAGGACGAAATTCTTTTACTGTGTCGTATTAACGCGAATAATGGATTAGATTGAGCAATCGTCAAAAATGTTTCTTGTTCCATCATTTGCGTTAATAGATAATCGGAAAGTAAATTTACGACCCGAAATCATTTTCTAGAGCAGCCGATTCTTCTGCTAAGGCTTCTCCAACTGCTCTTAGAGTCAATTCACCTTCACTTAAAGTAGAACCCTCTTGCGTCTCTTCGCTCACTTTCGCTTCATCTGTGGCTTGTTGCTCAGCGAATGCTACTGACGTGATAAGACCAAAAGATAAATATATAAATGTTTTCTTCATTTCCTTTCCTTTCCTATAAAATATGAACCCCATATACTTAGATTGTAAGAGATTATAAGTTAATTAATAGTTAACGAAAAAAGTATTAAACATTTATCCACTTACCTTAACTACTCGCACATAATTATGCGGTATCTATCCTGCGATGTTTTGTAGAATTCATGGCTCTGCAGTTCCTAGTATCTCATTGCAAGTTTGTTTTTTCAAAAATATATGAAACGTAAATAATGCAGCACAGCAAAAAAATAAACCACCAGCAAATGCACCAGTTGACGAATCAAATACATTGCTTAAACGACCAGCTAGAGCATTGCTCATGAAAATGCCGATACCTGATACGAAGTAATAGATAGAAAATACGGTAGCTTTGTTTTCACAAACAGCGAATCTAGATACGATAGATAGAATAGCACTTTGTGACATACCTATATGTAAGCCAGATAATATTGTTCCTATGAAGATTGCTTCTGTTGATGACGCAATTAAAAAAGCGAAATGAGAAAAAATATGAACAACAAGCGATGACTTGAACAACGTTTCTTTATTAATATTACTTGATGTAATTACCGCAAATATTGATGCAAGTACTGCACATACGTCATACAACATTGATAAACGAGGTAAATCAGAAACAGGAAGTCCTATGTTCATAGCTTTAATACCAAGAAAAGATGTACTAAAACGAGCGAACATTAACAACAATAAAATGAACAAATACTTCCAAAATATTGGATTTATTTTAGAAATTGCACATTTTAGCGTAATGTTACCTTGTGGCGGTAGCGGCGCATCATTGAGGAATTTAATTGATAGGAAATTGGCAATAATTGCAGGAACAATCGCTATGCCAAATATTAGTCTGAAACTTAGTCCTACGTTTTCCAATATTTTGTATGTTATATAACCTCCAAGAATACTTCCTATCATAAAAAAAGTGTATTTTAGACCGTAGTAGTGCGAGTTTTGAGATTTCGCACTAACATCAGCAATCATTGCGTCTACTGGAGATGAACGTAGTCCTTTTGCGAATCTGTCACATATTTGTACTATAAAAAGCGAATAAAAGCCTGTCACCAAAGAAAAACCACACTTCGTTATAATACTTAATGCGGTTCCATATACAATAAGGGTTTTACGTTTACGTATGCGATCAGAGTAAATTCCAGATAAAAATTTTGACAAAAACGCTATACTCGCAGCTCCGCCTTCGATGTAACCTATTTGTGTATATGTCAATCCGAGATTTTCAAAAAAAGCCGGCAACACAGTGGTAACTGTCATCGTAGCTAAAGTGGAAAAAAAAACAATTAAAGCTAGTATAAGAATTTTATTATTAATCTTTATTAAATTCTTCATCTATTTTGTGTTGAACTTCATCAGAACAAGAAAAATTCGTAAACACTTTTTGAACATCATCATTATCCTCTAAAACGTCAACCATTCTAAACAATGTTTTTGTTGTTTCAAAATCGCAATCAATAGTATTTATAGGACGCCATACGATTTCAGAACTTAATGGTGTTTTTACCTGCTCTGTCATGTAGTCCCGAACTTGTCCAAACAATCCAACAGATGTTGTAATGACGAACTCGCCTTCATTCTCTTCTAAATTATCCGCTCCTGCATCCACTGCTTTTTCGAAAAGTGATTCTATGAACAAATCCTCTTTCGATAAAACAACTATGCCTATATGTTCGAACATGAAATTGACGCTGCCTATCTCGCCCAGATTTCCACCAAATTTGGAAAAAATAGATCTCATTTCCGGTACAGTTCTGTTTCTGTTGTCAGTTAAGGCTTCCACTATTACCGCTACTCCACCAGGACCAAAGCCTTCGAATCGAACGTCTTCATAAGACTCAAGCTCTTCGCCACCTGCAGCTTTCTTCATAATTCTATTGATATTGTCACTTGGCATATTAACTGTTCTTGCTGCTGCGAGTGCTGATCTCAATCTAGGATTAGATTGCGGATCGCTTCCACTTTTTGCTGCGACTAAAATTTCTCGCCCAAGTTTTGCGAATGTTTTTGCTCGTTTTGCATCTTGTGCACCTTTGCGGTACATTATGTTTTTAAATTGAGAATGACCTGACATAACCTCTCGTATTCTGATTTTGCTCGCTACAGTTTATGACTTATCCGAGTTTCTTTAGACATTACCTATATATATTCCCAAAGACTGCGCGATATGAACCATCTCTCCATTTACATCAACTGTTTGCAGCACATCAGCAACTTCAGAAATGTGGATATCTGCCATCTTTCCATTTACAACCACTATAACTCTACCAAATTGCTTTTTAGCGATCAAATCTACAGCATGCACACCAAAACGGTTTGCCAACAATCTATCTTTGATGTGTGGTCTACCGCCACGTTGAACATGTCCAAGTGACACAGATCTCACTTCAGCTGAAACTTTTTCTTTTAAACGAGATGCAAGATTAAATCCAATTCCTCTATATCGCATTTGTTCATCATCACCAATGGCGCTTTTTAAAGAATCTCCATCAGGTGTTTTCACTGATTCAGCGACAACTACAATGGCATGCTTTTGTACAGATTGGTAAACTTTTTCTATGTGTTGTGCTAAATCATTGATATTATAGGAAATTTCTGGAATTAAAATTGCGTCAACACCTGCCGCGACACCAGCCTTTAACGCTATGTGTCCAGCATCACGTCCCATTACTTCCACAACCATAACGCGATCATGGCTCTCTGCTGTAGCTTGGATATTGTCAATCGCTTCGACAACGACATCAAGCGCTGTTTCGTGACCAATAGCTAAATCTGTGTATGCGACATCATTATCTATTGTTTTTGGTATAGCTATAAAATTGATTTCCTGATGATCTCCTTTTTTTTTAGTTTTATTGTAAAAATCATGAATTTGGTTAAGTTTTTTAAAACTACCATCGCCACCAATTATAATTATGGCATTAAGTCCTAGTGTATGGTACGCATCACAAAATGCTTCATCCAAACTCGAAAATGTTTTTCCACAATCTGCAAATGTTGGTGCATGGTAGTTTTTGTTTGCTCGCAAGAATGTACCACCAGAACTGACCCATTGGTGATCACATACTTCCGGTGTAAGCTCTATCGTTTGAAGTGGGCGGACCCACATTCCCCAATATCCACGCTGAATACCAACTACACGCCAATTAAACGTTTTGGTCGCATGATGCGTAATGGCTCGTACAGCGGCATTCAAGCCAGAACAATCTCCACCACTAACTAGCACGCCAATAGTTTTGCTTACGTTTGATTCTCTCTTAAAAAACACAAAAACTCATTACTTTACTTTCACTTACATAGCCTTTATAACAAATTTTGCAGCGAATATACTATGTGTGAATATGAATTGTTAGACGTTACACTTCAACCAGTTTATCTTTTATCATTAAAAAATCTTGCCACGCAAGTTTTTTTTGGCTAGGAACCCTTAACAAATAAGATGGATGAAATGTAACTATTGTGTCAAGGACGCTATTTCCTGCATCATATTGGTGCCATGCGCCTCGCATAACAGACAGACTTTTGCTTGTGTTCAACACAGCTTTCATCGCTGTGCTACCAAGTAAGACAAGAATTTTTGGAGAAATTAGTTGTATGTGTTGTTTCAAAAAAGGCAAGCATTGGTTAATTTCATCCATTGTAGGAGGTCTATTACCTGGCGGACGCCAATTTACTACATTCGTAATATATACATCTGACCTTTTTAGTCCTATTGACTCAATCATTTTGTTGAGTAATTGGCCACTTTTCCCAACAAAAGGCAACCCTTGCTTGTCTTCTTCTGCACCTGGTGCTTCACCTATAAACATAATGTCACTATTTGGATCACCATCTGCAAACACTGTGTTTGTGGCTATTTGCTTTAATGTACAACCATCAAAACTACAAATCTTATTTTTCAATTCAGCAAGTAATGCAGTAGATTTACTAACTACTTTTGTATACTCAATTTTTGCTGCAGTGGATTCTAATTCATAAGATTGTGACTGTACATTTTTAAGATTGGATGAACTTTGAAACTTTTCAAAATTAGTTCTTTTGTCTTGCAATGATTCTGCATGTTTTTTTACACAATCTAGTAATGCTAGGTCCTTTCTAGTGAGAATTAAATTTTCACCAAATTCATTTTGGCATATCAGCCAGTCGATAATTTTCTTGTTCATCTGTGTGCAAACAAATTGTACGCTGTGTTGGTTTGGCGCAGTTTAGCATAAAGAACGTTACTACTTCATGTAGTTATATATGCGTCCACACATGTCAAAAATACTTCCATCGTTTATGTACAAATGGAATGTCTATAAATACATAACTCATTTTTATCAGGCGCGTAAATTGTTGCCAGCTTTACGCATTAACAATTTTATCGTTGCCGATGTTTCCTGTTTTGTGTTGTTGAATATGTTGCTCAATTTCTTTTTTGTACGCCTTAAAATTATCCAAATCTGTCCCGCTTAGTCTATCTGGACCAATGCATAAATATTTCTGCGGATCGACATGAATTTTGTGCCGAATGACTTCGTGATGCAGATGTGGTCCTGTTGCGCAGCCAGAGCTTCCTACTTTGCCAATGCAATCTCCTTGTTCTACGTGATCCCCATGTTTGACAAACATTGAACTTAAGTGTCCATATACTGTTTCGAACCCATTTGAATGACGAATTTTTATAAACAACCCATATCCACCATTTCTGCATGCTGCAACAACGACACCTCTAGCAGATGCGAAAACATCTGTACCATACCTTGCTTCATAATCAATACCACAATGTTTTCTAATTACACCAAAAACTGGATGTACTCTTAGCCCGAATTTTGAAGAGATTCGTATGTTTTTGATTTTTAAAGGCGTTGTGAAAAATTCTGTTTTTAAACTTTCCCCAGAATCTGAATAATATCTGTTACCAAAGCTAAAGACCTTATATGCAACTCCGTCTGCAAATATAGCGATATATTTTAGCTTTCGTTTCCCTATTTGCTTTTTTGTTTCTACATCTTGTCGTTCCTCAAAAATAATTTCAAATGAAGAGTCTTTCAAATATTTATTTTGTGAAATACGTGGTGATAAAGCACGTATAGCTTCGTTTGCGATGGATAGTGGTACGCCTATTTTTTGTGCTGAATTAATGAAACTTCGAGCTATATTTCCTGATATAAATTTTAAACGCGACTCTACAACACGTTTACAAACGCTTACTTCATAATCATTATCTTTTGCTATTAACAAAATCTTATTACCTCTAGTATCGATAGTTGTCAGCTCTGTAAGTTTCGAAGCATTCGTCATTGCTTCCCAGTGAATATAAACCGGCTGACCTATCTGCAGATTTTTGACGTTATAAACTTTTGATAAAGCTTTGTTGATTTTGTCTATATCGTGCAGACTAATCCCAACATCATTAAGAATTGACGATAAAGTGTCTCCACAATTAACTGTCAAAGATCTTTGCTGTTGACCTAACATAGTGGCACTTTCGTCTGGATCATTGTCAATTTTATTTTCTTGAACGTTGAAGCCATACGATAATTCATCGTGGCGAAATGACATATAATTTTTCAAGTTCTTGGCTGAACGATATTCTCCTAGGGAAATCACAAAGGCGGCACCAATAAAACATAACGCTGTTATATTATTTTTAAGCTGAATCGATTGCATCTGAATACAATAATTAATACATCACCACAGCGTCTTAATGTTTCATGAAAAGACTATTTTGTCAAATGAACTAGCAACGAAATAATCGTGATATTTTACTTGAATAAAATAATGTTAGTAATGCTAATTGTAGCGCGCTGAATACACAACCGAAAAAAGATTTGTCGCAGGAGTCTTGAAGCACAGGCGCGGAACAGTACTAGACGTACAGCTCCAGTAGCGAATCGAAGCAACGGACGCACGAACATTTTGTGATTAGGTATAATCAACTAGTCGTTGGTGTACTCAAATGAAACACATCTGCGATGCCAGAAATTATGCACGTCATCACCCAACACATTAAAAATGCGCTTTCACAGTTTATGTACAAATGGGATGTCTATAAATACATAACTCACTTTTTATTAGGCGTGTAAATTGTTACCAGCTTTACGCATTAACAATTTTATTGAATAATGCATAAACGAATATTTAAACCTTTTTTTATTATACTTTTACAATGGTACGAACTATTTTTTCATGGCAGCGATCTCTTCAATGGACAGTTTTGTGCAGTGACTAATGGTTTCTGGCGGGATTCCTGCGGCTAGCATGGAACGGGCGGTTTCTTTTATGCCTTCTTCCTTGCCCTTTGCTTCACCAATAGCGATGCCTTCCTCCTTGCCAATAGCGATGCCTTTCGCTTCACCAATAGCGATGCCCTTTGCTTCGCCGATAGCGATGCCCTCCTCCAGCCCTTCCTCACGAGCCACTGTCATCTCGCTGTTGTAATCGTTAATCGTCTTTTGTCGCAAATCTGCAATCGCTCTTACATCATCATCTGCGCTGATATATTTCAGCGCTTCCATCGCCGCTTTAACTTCTTTTATTTCAAGAAACGCGTCATTCATGAATACTGGATTTTTCAAAAACGACAACCACGCCGTCAACAAATCCGCCGCATCTGCGTCTTGCGGATTAAATTTCTGGAGCTCGATAAAAATAATCCGCGCAGAGGCCGTCAGCACCTGATACGGATCCGGATGATTTTCCTGAAACGTCATGTACGCGTTACTTATTGCGTTATGGCGTTGCGTCACATTCTGTCCCAGGATCCATATGCCGATCACGCTTGGCCCTTTATATGACTCGCCAGAGTGGAGCGCCATCGGAACCATGTTTGCCAAGTAACAGAACGCCCTCTGGGGGATTTCGCCAGTGTTTTTGCACTGAATTTCAATGTCCAGCTTAGTACCGTCGTCGGTTGTGGCTTTAACGTCCAAACGACTGGCTTTGTTTGTTTCCAGGATTTTGGAGATATCCGTATTTTCCAACGTTATGTCTTTTATGCGCGGCTGCCCCTTAAACAACGCATTCAAAAACGAAATCAACAACGGTTTTTTATCATCTTTACCAAATATGGTCTTAAAAATGTAATCAAGCTTCGGATCTAACAAATTAATCATTGCGTATGCTC
>JAITIY010000057.1 GCA_031279185.1 Holosporales bacterium | reverse complement strand
CGGGAATATCTGCGAAAAAGCGTGAAATGAGAGATTGCATGGAAAAATAAGAAAACTTACAAAAATATAGCGCAAATTACAAGCCGTTGCTTGAAGGTTTTTTCATGCGTAGGCCCTGTTGGACAGACACATGGACAGACAACTAGAACAAACTTGGACAAATTTGGACACATGTGTTTGAACTTGGACATAACACAGAACTAACACAAACAAAATATAATTTTTTTTAAGCAAACACCCTGACAAAACAGTGAGCGCATTATCAAAGTCCTGATTTTGCAAAAAGTTATTGTAAATCTTTTGGATTGACTTGATAATTTATTTGACTCTTATACGAACTATTCTACACAATTAGTATTCATTACAATTTCATTTCAAAACAATTATTGATTTTTAATATTTATTGAGAATAATTGAATTAAGTACGAATAACGTGACAAAAAAATCACACCATTGATCTTTTATTGGGAAAATTCATCTAAAAAATTTACTGCTAACGCAATTCATTGACATACTGAGCATAGTGGTTATGTATTGTATTTCAATTGAGATACAATCTTGTGATGTTTGATTAAAGGTTTGTTATGAATAAAAAATTATCCGCATTGAAGGTGTGTTTAACAGTTAGTACTGTGCTTTGCTGCAATGAAGCTACAAACGCGAGAGTTTCTGGATTTTATGTTGGTGTATCTGGTGCTGCAAGTATTACTAGATTTAAGATTTACGATGGGACTAAGCACGTTACCAAGAATGGGTCTCTGACTGTTAACACAGGTACTTATTATGACCTGCCGAATGGTGTACTAGCGCAAACAAGTGCACCAGTAAAAGTTGAGATTGAATCTAAATCGGTGTTAGCTGGAAACGATGATTTCGCGATAACTCCACATGTTTTTAGCGTTCGCCCTGCTGTGTCTGTGTTTGTTGGCTTTGGACGCCAAGTCGCAGGTAATTTGATCTTAGGTGGAGAGTTTAATTTGGGCCTTGTACTCGGTTCACACAAGTTTAATGGTGGGGCACTTGCACCTGACTTGACAGAGTATACTACTGAAGACGGTACACATAATGTTATTGTGAAAAAGTCTGATTATTACAAAAGCAAAAATTTCCAAACAAATTTCGAGCTTAAAACGAAATTTGACGTTGGTGCTGCGCTTAGAATTGGAACAATCATCCCAGGCACAGATGGTCGTTTTGCTGCATACTTAAAATTTATGGTCGGCTTGGCTAGACAGGAAATTAAAGTTGGACAAGTAGGCACTGGTGAGTTTTATTATAAAGCTATAACGGATTCATTAATTAAATCTGCCAAAAGTCATTTCCTGAAAGCGACAGATGCGTATACTGCGGCGGCTGCGGCGGTCGCTAACGCCGCTGCTGCTGCGGCGGCCCCTGGTGGGCCGGCGGTCCCAGCAGCAGTCGTGCAAGCACAGACAGCCGCGATTGACCAATATATAGCATTTGCGATAGCGCGAGATGTGTTTTATAACACGTATGCGAGAAAAGGGGTTGATGCAGGGAATAATGCGCCGACCGTATCACAAGCTTTGCTGCAGAACGTAAGAAATTCAGGAGGAACGCTTGCAGCTGCCGACCTAACCAATCTTACGGCTGCGTATGCGGCTCCAATTGCGGCTTTTATGACGACTGGTGCCGAATTGGTAGAAGGTGCAAAATCGAATATCCAGGATCCGTCGCTCTCACTATGTAAAAATGTCTTACGTCTTGGCTTTGGTATTGAGGGTGAATGGCAGTTCGCCTCTGGTATGTTTTTCAGGTTTGGCGCTATGTTATCTCGCGCAACAGGCTTCTTTGCGTCCGATCAGGTTACCGTTAAGTCGGCGACTCGAAAAGCCATTACGGATGATGTTGGCAAAGCGGCTGACGCAGGGACGTTTGCGTCGTTTATAACAGGAACTCCAGTATATATCCCTGAGCTACAACAGTATACTAGCTGTTTCGCGGGCGATGTCGTCCAACCCGCGGTGGCTGGTGGTGCGCCAGCGGCGCTGGTTGGTTTAGCGAACCTGACGCCGGCTCATACCGCGGCGGTTATTCAACAAATCAATTCTAGCATTAAAGCCGTCTTGATTTCAGGCTTTTCAAGCTTGCCTGAAAACGGGATCGACGTAGGTTCGCTTGAGCGTAGAATTGGTACCGGGAAAAGTACGTGGGATCTCTCTGTTACCGTCGGTGTCGGATTCAGGTTCTAGGTATTAGCTGCGTCGTCGTGTTTAATTGTAGCGTCTCGATCGCCGGTCGAGACGCTGCTTTGGCTCACAACACTACAGCGTGTCTGCAATGAGGAGATGGGATGTGACGTTTCGGCGTATGCTAGTTGTTGTTGGTGGCATCTTGCCCCTGAATTGCTTGACTGTGGCCTTACTAGCTGATGCCTCGAGTACACAGTTGAACAAAGGAGACGAAATGAAAAGCAGGCCTCAAGTGGAGGAGAACGATCCTACTAAAAACAATTCGAGGAAACCCGCGACAAAAGATTCTAAGAACAAAGTTGAAGATAAGAAAGATAAGACGAAGCCGAAATTAAAACAAGCTCCGTCAGTATCTCCAAAAATTAAACCAATTGAACTAGATATTCATGAGCATCAGTGTTTGCTCCCGAACAGTATTTGGTACAAGCCAACGAGCAAACCAGTTGTCTCGATCTCGATTGTGTTTAAAGATGCTGGATCAAAAAACGAGAATAATGAGCATCCAAGTCTAGAGACATTTGTTGGCGAAATGATTTGCAAAGGCGCCGGCAATTATGATCGTTATCAGTATGAAAAAGCTGTGCGTGATTGTTCTGCAACAATAAATTTTAGCATCGGTCTTGACGATGCGGAATTGAATATTTGGGTGCCAGTTAAAACATACAAAGATGCAATACGTTTGGCGTTACTCACATTACTTCGACCAAGATTGCCGCGTCAAGTTTTAGAGAAATTAAAAAAAGAGAGTCTTGCTGATTTTGAAGAATCGCTGGCATATCCAGAAACGCACCTAACTGAAGAATTCAACAAGCTATTTTATCCAGAAAATCACCCATATAGGGTTTCATTAGAAAAAGTTAAACGTGATATTCGGAAGATATGTACAAAAGATATAAAAAATTATTTGAAGATTTTATCACAAAAAATTGCGTATGTGGTTGTTTCTGGACCGAAAGAAGAAGAGGCGGAAATAGTCGCGTTTTTGGAAAAGGAATTAATGCAGTTGCCTAAAGAGGGAACACCAGTAATTTGTGGGACATTTCAAGAAAATCCTAATGTTAAATCACAACATATTGAATTTGACGTTCCGCAATCACTTATTGCGGCAAGGGCTCCTGGCTTTAATTCTTCAGATCCTTGGTATTTCGCGAAACAACTGGCGATGGCGATAGTCGCATATCCATCTCTTCGCTCACTAATATTTCGAGAAATTAGAGAAAAACATGGTTTAGCCTATAGTTGTTATGGCATCAACAAAGAACTTTCGCTTAATTCTTCGATAAATTTTTTTATCGGCACACGAAATGAAACAGCGCTGGCGGCCTGTGATGCGTTGAAAAAATTGTTAGCACGTATAAACACAGGTGGAATAACTAGAGACGATTTTGAGATAACGAAAAATGAGCAACTTGGTTACACGACTGTTCGGTTTGATTCAAGTGCTAAAATTGTTGGATTTATTATGCAAAAACGTCTCTTGGGTTTTTCCATTGATCAAGTGAAAACGTATGCGAAAAATTACGAAAACGTTACGTATGACAATGTGAATAATGCAAGTAAGCAATTGTTTGATCCAAACAAATTGGTTTTTGTTTCTGTAGGTAAAAAGCAATTAGTGCATGGAGAAAAAATGTGATTGATTTCTTTAGAAATTATCTATACAAATCGTTATTTTCTTCCATTATAATGTTTAACTGTGTGACTATGGCCAATAATATAAACGTTGGAACTGCTGTGAACCAAAAAGTGTCAAATATTGAAATCCAAAAGAAAAAATTGTTCAATGCCAAAGTCAAAACATTGAGTAACGGGTTAAACGTTATTGTTATTGAAGACAAAGAGATCCCGAGAATTAGCGTAGGTGTATTATACGGTGTCGGTTCCTGCGATGATCCAGAGAATCTATTTGGTTTGTCGCATATAACGGAACATATGTTCTTTCATGGATCAAAGAAATATCCTCATTTAGACAAGACGATAGGGAACGTTGGAGGAGAAATAAACGCCTGCACTTCAGAAGATTTTACAATGTATATAACAGATTGTCCTAATTCTGCGCTGCCATTGATTTTTGATATAGAATCAGACAGAATGGGGAATTTTTCTCTGAAAAACAAAGAGATTTTTGAAAAAGAACAGATGGCTGTTTTTGAAGAACGTCTTATGTCGGTGGAAAATCAACCACTTGGAGTCGCTTTTGAATATATATATGCGGCGCTCTCTCCACAACATCCATATGGCAAAGAGATAATTGGTACGCGAAAAAATATCAAATCTTATTCAATGCAAGTGATCAATGAACATTACAAAAAGTGGTACAAGCCAAACAATGCACATCTTATAGTTATTGGAGACGTTGATGGTCAATCCGTGTTTAATCTTGCCGAACAATATTTTGGGCAAATTCCTGCTGGTGAAGTGCCGAAACGTGAACGAGAAAAAAATGCACTTGAAAATGACATTTCTCATAAGATTACCTACTACAGCGATAAAGTTGCAACTTCAAAAGTAAGAATGTTATTTTCTGGACTTCATCACACAAATTGTACTGCAAAAGAATTCTTTGCATTGAATATAGGACTTGCCGCCTTGTTTGATGGCGTTGCATTTGAATTTTATCGTTATTTTTCTGATACGAAATCACTTGTTTCAAGCATGAATTGCTATTATCAAACTTCACTTGATCCTAAGCCTATTTGTATATCTGTTGATTTAATGCCAGGCGTTCAATCAAAACCGTTTTTGAAAAAATTTTTCGAACGTTTACGTCGCGCGATCGCTAATGGGTTGGATGTGAGCGAGTTTAATAGAGCGAAGCAGGGCTATTTGACATCAGCCACGTACGCTACCTGCGACAGCCACAGTAAAATCAGGCTTGTTTTTGCGAAATTAGCGATGGGGTGGACAGTAAACCAAATAGAATCTACGCTTGATGATATTGATTCTGTTACTATCGAAGATGTGAACAAACAGTTAAGAACGGTATTCGAGAAATCACCAATTGGTCTGGTGATTGTTTCCCCAAAAAATAACAAAAAAGGAGCTAAATTTTTAGCATCTTAGGATATATATGCGAGATGAGAGTGGATTAACGTCTCGGTCGTTGGAAATCTTTCGAGAGTTAGTGGATGCATACTTGGAAACAGGAGCTGCCGTTGGATCTCGGGTATTGTCGAAGCGGTCTCAATTTACGCTATCGTCAGCGACCATTCGCAACATCATGTCAGATCTAGAAGAAGCTGGGTTACTGTATGCGACACATACGTCAGCAGGGCGGATTCCAACCGAAGCTGGATTAAAGTTTTTTGTAAATGGCTTGCTAGAATCATCAGATGTTAGAAGTATTGAAAATGAAGAAATTGCCAGAATTCTAAAAAAAAGTGCTGAAAACGGGATTGAATCTGTGTTAGATCAGGCGACGTCTCTGTTATCTGGGCTATCTAAGTATGCTGGTATCGTGCTATCACCGCGGAGTAATCCATTACTAAGACAAATTGAATTTGTTTTACTACATCAAAGACAAATTTTGGTGATTATGATTTTGCAATCAGGACAAGTAGAAAACAGAATTATCAAATACGACCAAAATATAACGCAACATCAACTTGATAAATTGTCTAAGTATATATCAGAATATCTATCTGGGAAGACATTGGATGAAGTACAAAATTTAGTACAAAAAGAATTGTCCATGCAGAAAGATAAATTTAGCGAAATAGCGACTGATATTGTAAAACGCAGCTTAGCAGCTACATCTGCACCCAAAACACAATCGTTAACACTAAAAGGGCAAGCAAATTTACTTGAGAACATAGAACAAATAGAAGAGCTTGATACAATTCGTAATTTATTTGAAGCAATTGAAACAAAAAGCACCATGATCAATTTACTAGACTCAATTTCTGAGGCAAACGATATACAGGTGTTTATAGGCTCTGAAAATAAACATTTTGATATGGCAGGTTGTTCATTAATCGCTTCACCATATAAATCATCAAAAAATAAAATTTTCGGGGCAATAGGCGTCATTGGACCAACTAACATGAAATACAGACAGGTCATTCCGCTCGTGGATTGTACGTCAAAAATCATTAGTCGATTATTACAGGACTGCTAAATTGTACAAGTTCATAACAGTATTAGCGTCCATGTTAAAACATACACTTGATTGTCGATGTATAATAATGTATTGTACGCATATGATTGATTTGATTGTGATGTGAATGAAGTTATGAATAAAAAGTTAATAGTTTTTGGGTTGTTAGCCTGTGCCTTTCGCATATCTGCCTTTGCAAATGTCCAAGGTCCAACACATGTGTTACCTCAATTGGATGCTGAGAGTAGGCCCGTGCAAGATCCTGTGGAATTGTTGAGGCTAGAACGCGATGATCTGTCGGCTCGCGCCTCGGAGTTGTATGCGGAGAATGTGGAATTGCAAAATGTTGTGGCCAAGAGTGCCGCAGAAAATCAACGACTGCGGGCAGGCATTACGGCTCATAAACTTGAGGTGGAGTTCTTGCAAAGTGAGATGGAGCAGCTGCAAAGTGTTGCTTCTTGTTACAACAACTTTTATACAACGGTTTTGGCTCGTGTGCGCTTTTGTGGTTTTTTTTCATGTGAGCACGAATCTTTCCAAGACTGGTATAGTGTGATGTTGGCAGCTGGGTTTAGCGAGAAGGAGGGTAAAGCTACTGTTGTCAAGGAGTTCATGGATGGCACTGAGGAGTATCTTGTATGGGCAGCAAAGAATTACGACGTTTTGAAGGAAATTGCCTATCTGACAAGGCGACTCCCCCAGCTGTTGGAGGCGTGCGCCATTGGGAAGATTAAACCTGATGCTTGAAGCTTGTGTCGACAGGCGTTATTGCATAAGTTGGTTGTTTGCTATTTGATCTTGTTATAAAGATTACGACCTAAACATAAAAGTTGTTTATTAGGTGCGAAGTTTCTGTACAATGGTTGTATTAAGGCAATAGATAACAGTGCAAATGTTTAAAGGCAACGATAAGAAGGCAGCGCTAGACGCTGCCATTTCTCAAATTGAGCGAGCGTTTGGTCACGGTTCCGTAATGCGACTTGGTCAAAATAGTATTTTAGAAGTCGAAACAATATCAACTGGATGCTTAGGCTTAGACCTAGCGCTTGGTATCGGTGGATTTCCTAGAGGAAGAATCATCGAAATTTATGGGCCAGAATCTTCGGGCAAGACCACGCTTGCACTTCACACAATTGCAGAAGCGCAAAAAAATGGGGGTAATTGTGCGTTCATCGACGCGGAACATGCGCTTGATCCTGGATACGCGCGAAAGCTTGGCATTAATGTTGAGGATCTGCTTGTTTCGCAACCAGACACGGGAGAACAAGCTCTTGAGATCGCCGATACACTTGTTCACAGTGGTGCAGTAGACGTTGTCGTTATAGATAGTGTTGCGGCGCTTGTCCCCAAAGCAGAACTAGAAGGGGATATGGGCGATTCACACATGGGACTGCAGGCGCGTTTGATGAGCCAGGCTTTACGCAAGCTAACAGGGTCTGTCGCTAAAACTGGTTGTTTAGTTATCTTTATCAATCAAATTCGTCAAAAAATTGGTGTAATGTTTGGAAACCCAGAAACAACGACCGGAGGTAATGCGCTAAAGTTTTATGCATCAGTCAGAATAGATATTCGTAGAATTGGTGGAATAAAAGATAAAGAACGCATTATTGGCAATCAAACGCGAATAAAAGTTGTAAAAAACAAGATGGCCCCACCATTTAAGGTAATAGAAGTTGACATTATGTATGGTGAAGGCGTATCGAAAACAGGAGAATTGATTGATCTTGGTATATATGCTGGTGTTGTCGAAAAATCAGGCTCATGGTATTCATTTGGACAAGATAAAATGGGGCAAGGGAAAGAGTCCGCCAAGCAGTATTTGCGAAGTAATCCTAGTAAAGCTATCGAGATAGAAAATGCGATTCGATCGTACGCTGGGTTGATTACTGAGAACATGTTAATGGGAACGAGTGAAACAAAAATAGAAAGTAATATTTCAGAACAACTAACCGAGGAGTCTACGTTCTCGGACTCTTAACGAAATAGAAAATTTCGTTGCATAACAATTATTCTGGTGTTCGGATCAACGTTCAAACACATATGATATCAGCGTCTCGTATGTTATGACACATACACAATGGAGATTCTTTAGCGATAAGGAATATAACTCACGAAATTGATACTCACAGAAGTAATTATGCAAGCGATTGCTGTACATTGTTTTACTTTATGTCGTCAGCACAACATCCCCACAACGACCGCGTTTTAACGTATCCAGTAAATTTATCTTTATCGTCAGTTTCCACAATAATTTTTGTCCAAATATCTTTTCGCTTTATTATTTCAACTACTACGTTTTTACCAATTTGTGCTAGTTTTTTTGAGCCCTCAGAATCCGACGAAAACAATACTGCATCATTTAGTAATATTGCCTTTTTTTTGCAGGACAATAAACTTTTGTGAATCCAGCCAATTGTTCCGTCGCATATTTTTACTCTACGCCATTGTCCAAATTCAGACACAATGATTACTGGCATGTGTTTTAACGTAAGCACCCAATCGATTGGATAGTGAATTCCTGGTCCAACATGTAGATTAACTTTGGAAGATTTTAAATTAGCAATTCTTGGCACAATACTTGCGTTACTTTTAGCAAGCATAGTGCAATTCATAAAATAGATAATCAAACAAAACATTGTAAGGTATTTCATCAAATATACGAACGAAATCATATCTACACGTCTAGTATTACATTGCTTAGGACCGAAATAAATTAAAAATTTTTTTATGTAAACATTGCAAGCATACGGTTATGTTAATTTATTTTCTAATAATCATACATATGCTTGCAAATAAATGTATGCTAGTTTAAATTTTACTCAATTGCGCAATTCTCAAGAAATAGTGTTATGTCTGAACAGTTAATGAAAAATAAACGTGGTATTGTAATGGGGGTAGCAAACGAGGCGTCTATTGCATGGGCCATAGCAAAAATGTTGCACAGTGAGGGAGCACAAATGGCGTTTACGTACCCAAACGATGCAATACGCAAAAGGATAGAATCGTTAGCATCAACAATTAATTCTGACAGTCCAATTATAAAGTGCGATGTCGCTCAAGATGGTGATATTGCTAATGCATTTGCGGAAGTTCATAAACAATTCTGTGCTATAGACTTTGTGTTACATGCGATTGCTTTTTCGGATCGCAGTCAACTAACTGGACGATACATTAATACTACAAGAGAGAATTTTCTTAATACAATGAATATCTCTTGCTTTTCACTAACAGATATTTGCAAAGAAGCTTGCACAATAATGCCATGTGGTGGATCAATCCTAACGCTTACTTATTTAGGTTCAAATAGAGTAATTCCGCATTATAACGTAATGGGAGTAGCCAAAGCAGCGCTTGAATCAAGTGTTAGGTATTTGGCAGCTGATTTAGGTCCACAAAATATTCGTGTAAACGCCATCTCAGCAGGCACAATGCGCACGGCTGCTTCCTCTGGGATTGGCGATTTTCATTACATCATGCACTGGAATAAGAACAATTCACCACTACGTCGCAATATTTCAGCAGATGAAATTGGTAAATCTGGGCTTTATATGCTTAGTGATTTGTCATCTGGTGTTACTGGTGATATACATTACGTGGATTGTGGGTATAATATTATTGGGATGAAGGCCGTTGAGGCGTCAGATATAGTAATAGAAAGGTAAATTAGATAAATCAGTGACAAACAGAGTTCTAGTAAAGTTATCTGGCGAATCGCTAATAACGGACATATCCACGTTGAAAAATTACGATGATCTGCGCTATATCGAGACTCATGAGCTGCTCGGTCAAGTGTCTGGATTCGGTATAGTAAATAAAAAAATGGTACTAAAACTAGCACTTGACATTAAAAGTGCGGTTGATCTTGGCATATCAATTGCTGTAGTCATTGGAGGTGGAAATCTGTGTCGTGGTACGCGAGATGCAATAAACCATACATTGCGTACAAGTACTGATAAAATTGGTATGTTGGCAACCGTCATAAATGGTATCATACTAAATTCAGCGCTTGGTGTCGTTGGCATTCGTTCGATTGTTCTATCTACTAGGTCAATGCCAGCAATTTGTGATTTATATACTTCTGGCCGAGCGAAATCTAGTCTTGAATATGGACAAGTAGTGATTTGTGTTGGTGGAAGTGGTCAGCCTTTTTTTACTACTGATACAGCTGCTGTTATTCGTGCATGTGAACTTGAGTGTGATCTGTTGCTTAAAGCTACGAAAGTGGATGGTATATATGACGATGATCCAACATTAAATAAACACGCGAAGTTTTTGACAGAAATATCGTATTGTGAATTCTTAGAAAGAAAACTAAAAATCATGGATGCGACAGCGATTTCAATAGCGCGTGATGAGAATTTGCCTATTTATGTCATTAATACGTATTCCAACAATGCTATTGCACTCGCATGTAAGATGGAGATGACTTTGTCGTCGATTAAGACCTAATGTGATTCACACTAGAACAACATCTTCAATGAAAAGTTGAACATTACCGCTATATGGATGTTCTTTTAATGTGCCAACAACAGACATTACTTTCTTTGCTGTCATAGCGTTCCCTAATTTTGTCCCATGACTACGGAATGCAATGGCGTTCAGTTTTTGCCGAGTTTCATTCACAAAAATACATTGTAAATGATTCGTACCAATGTTGTTTACAGCAATAGGCTGCATTCTGTTAAAACAAAATCTTGGCATTGGATTTCCTACACCAAAAGGTTCTAACTTTTGTAATTCTCGTGCTAAAGAAACAGATGGAAAAGATAATTCAACATCTATTTCTATTGTTGGTTGATAATGTTCCATAAACTCAAAAGTGTGTGAATTTAAAAATGTGTAAAAATCTGTCAATTTTTCCTGCATAATAGAAAAACCACCTGCCATTGAGTGTCCTCCGCCGCAGATCAAAATTCCTTCTTGTACTGCTTGATGAATCAATTGTCCAACATCTACTCCGGTAACAGATCTTGCAGATCCTTTTGCCACCCCTGTTGAATCAAATGATGCAACAAAACACGGGCGATGATATCGCTCTTTTAGCCTGCTTGCCACTATTCCAATAAGGCCAACATGCCAAGAATTGTTACAGATTAGAATCGTACTATGTTGATATAATTCAGCAGATTCAATTTGCGTGATAGCTTCTTCCAATATTTTTTGTTCCAAATGTTGTCGTTCTTCGTTTAATTGGTTAAGTTTTATGGCAATTTCTTTTGCTTCTATTGAATCGTGTGTTGTTAATAATTGTACGCCATATAACGATGACCCAACTCTACCACCAGCATTAATGCGTGGTCCAATCGCGAAACTTACGTGTGTTGCAGAAATTTTTTCTTTAATACCAGCTATGTTAATCAATTCTTTTAAACCGGCACTCTGTCTAATTATTTCTAATCCAACTTTAACAAATGCACGGTTAAGCCCACGTAATGGCATGATATCGCAAATGGTACCTAGTGCGACCAAATCGCAATATTTTAGTAAATTTGGTACGTTTTGCGAAAAGAAATTAATTTTTTTCAATTCACGTTGAAGTCCAACTAAAAAAAGAAAAACGACACCAGCTGCACATAATTGCGCTATGTGCGGTACAAAATGTTGATCTATTCTATGTGGATTAATTACGGCAATAGAATCAGGAAGTTCTACACTTGCGGAATGATGGTCTAAAATAATAGAATCAGTACCCAACGACTTTGCCATTTTCACTTCAGCTATTGAAGTCGTCCCACAATCCACCATAACGATTAGTGATGCTCCTGTCTGACAAATTTTTTGAATAGCACACTTATTGACACCGTATCCTTCAGATAATCGATCTGGGATGTAATACTGTAGTTTGACGCCAAATTCTTCAAAATATCTATATAGAAGAGCTACAGACGTTGCTCCATCAACATCATAATCGCCATAAATAACAATTTTTTCATGATTCATTATTGCAGATACCATTCTTTGTATACCGGCATCCATATCGAGCAAAAGGGATGGATTTGGTAATAAATCTTTTATTTTTGGATATAAAAAAGTAGTAATATCATCCAATGAAAGATCGCGTAAAGACAAAATTCTTGCTAATGCATCACTTACTTCAAATTTCTGTTTTATTGTGAGCACCTTACGCTCATCGAATTTAGGGAAAATCCATTTTTTACCAGATATAGATATCATCTATTTTCACACTATACTTTAGTGTTGAAACTGTTAGTTTGGTGAATCATTAATCTATGTAAAATAAGTTGTTTGTCAATTAACGGAAGCAATCGTTTCATTTCAGGTCCATTGTCACGACCTGTAATTGCCAAACGTAACGGATGTACGAGATTATATCCACTACGATGAGTCGTATTTTTTAAATACACGACAAAAAGATCCCATGTATTTTCATTAAGTTCTTGATTTATCAACCAATTCGCAGCTAAACGCAAAAATGCAGCATCCTCACATGAGAATTCTGGTTGTACGATTTCTCCATGCAAAACATCGATCCAATAAGTCACATCAGATACTTTGTCCAATCCTTCACGAATCACTTCCCATTCTTGCTGAGTTACTGTTGTTGTAATATTTCTTCTAGATAAGCAATTGAATGACATAGTATGTAAAATTTTGCGCTGTATGCTGTATAGCGTTTTATCTTCAATTCTCGCACCTCCACGAATTTTATCTAAATCGAAATGTTGCACGAGTTTTAACATATCTTGAGTAATACATAATTGACTTGATGATCCAAGACTTGCCAAAAAACAATTTAACGCCATTGGCTCTATTCCATCATGTCGTAAATTTTTCAAACAAAAACTGCCCAATCTCTTTGATAAAGGTTGTCCAGATTGATCAAACAATAAAGCGAGATGTGCAAACGTTATGTTAACGTGTTGGCTATTATTTAAAGCCTCAAGTAACTGGATTTGTATGGCCGTGTTCGTTACGTGATCTTCTCCACGAATTATGTGCGTAATACCGAAGTCCAAATCGTCTATAACTGAAGACATCGTGTATAAAAAAGTACCATCTTCTTTTATTACAACAGGGTCACTTAAGTTTTGACTTGGATAAAACAAAAGAACTCCTTTAAGCAAATCATGAAATTTTACTTCCGCATCGTTTAATCTGAATCTCCAATGCGGTCTTCGACCTTCAGCTTTCCACATATCAATTTGTTTATTCGTCGCCTTTAACGCTGCGCGATTGTAAATTGGAGGCTCTTTTTTTGCTTGCTGCATTTTTCTGTTTAAGTCTAATTCTTCAGGTGTTTCATAGCATGCGTATAAACGTCCTAAATCAATAAGCTTTTGTTGGCATTCTTTATAGCGTTCAACACGATCTGACTGTCTTGCAAATATATCGTAATGTAGTCCAAGCCATTCAAGGTCTTCATATAAACAATCTATATATTCCTGTTTTGAACGTTCTGTATCAGTGTCATCTAAACGCAACATGAATTTACCGTGCGCCTTTTTTGCGAAAAGCCAGTTAATTACAGCAATCCTAGCGTTGCCTAGGTGTATATAACCCGTTGGGCTTGGAGCGAATCTTGTGATAAACATGGCGAATCCTTTTGATTTATAATGCCAGCTATTGATTAGCTTGGAATATTTGCATTTTTATTCATAATTTAATTTATACTATTTAATAATAAAATCCTTAACTGCTATTTGTAAACTTATAATACTCAAGGCACACAATGCGGCAGTTTCGCTTCGAAGAATACGATCTCCAAGCGAAATAGCTGTCGTGGATAAGGTCAACATGTTTCGTTCTACTTCAGAAAAACCACCTTCTGGACCTACAATAATACCAACTGAACTTATTTTCGCTGGATCAAATGAAATGTGCGACGCATTCGTTCTCTCAATAGCTGCTAGCCAATGAATTGGTGGTAGAGTTTTTATGAATTCACAGAAATTCTGTGCTTCAAAAATATTAGGGACATCTAAACGTTCACATTGTTCCGTTGCTTTTATCGCTATTTTTTTACATTTGTCCACACTAAAGTGTCTATATTGTGTGTAATCTGAAATAATCGGCTGTATAGTAGTAGCACCTAATTCTGTCGCTTTTTCAATAACAAAGTGCGTTAAGTTAGATTTTAATGGACTAAATGCTAACCAAATTTCTCTTTTTGTATTGTTAGTTTGCATATGTTTAATACAAGTAAGTGGTGATACAAATACTGTTCTTTTCTTTATTTCAACAAGCGCATCAAACTCACCGTTTCGTTCATTAAAAATACGTATACAATCGCCACTTTTCACACGCATAACACTAACTAAGTAATGCGACTGATCTGGTGACATTTCTACCGTATCTTTTTCAAAATGTTCTACATATAATCTGATCACTAATACTCGTCAATCAATATGATTTACTAAAAATTTTATTTTATAAACACTTTATCATTACTTACATCTACAACTAAATTTTGTTCCTCTTGTATTGTTCCATCTATTATGCATGTAGCTAACAGATCCTGTACTTGTCGTTGAATAATACGACGTAATGGACGTGCTCCGTATGTGGGATCGTATCCCTCTTTTGCTAACCACTCAATTAACGACTCACCCCAATAAACTCTAATTTTTTGAGCATTAAGCATATTTGTTAAAACATTTAACTGAATTTTAACAATTGCTTTAATTTGACTTTGATGCAGCAAATTAAAGATCACAATATCGTCTAATCTATTAATAAATTCTGGACGAAATGTTGCTTTTACTGCATCAAGGACTTGATCACGAATAAATCCAGGAATAATATCCGATGCCATGGCTTGGTTAAAAAATTCTGCACCAAGATTAGAGGTTAAAATGATGATAGTATTCTTAAAGTCTACTGTTCGTCCTTGTCCATCTGTTAAACGACCATCATCTAGTACTTGTAACAAAATATTAAACACGTCTTTATGAGCTTTCTCTATTTCATCAAATAAAATAACCGCATACGGACGACGTCTGACAGATTCAGTTAGTTCACCACCTTGCTCATATCCGATATATCCAGGAGGTGCTCCTATTAATCTTGAGACAGAATGCTTTTCCATATACTCTGACATATCTATGCGGATCATGTCAGAATCAAATAATATATCTGCCAACGCTTTTGTTAATTCAGTTTTCCCAACACCAGTTGGTCCCAAAAACATAAATGACCCCATAGGCCGATTTTGATCCTGTAATCCAGCCTTTGATCGACGTATCGCTCGACTGATCACACTAATTGCCTCATCTTGACCAACAACACGTTGACTAAGTTTTGATTCTAACTGTAACAATATTTGTTTCTCACTTTGATCCATTTTTTCAACAGGAATGCCAGTCCACCTTGATACCACTGTTGCAATATCATGTTCTGTAACTTCTTCACGAAAAGATGTCAAATTCTGCTTATTTTGTATTTCGTTTAGTTGTGCCTCTAAACTCGGAATTTTCCCATAAACCAATTCCCCTGCCTTAGCCAGATCACCGTTTCTTTGTACAACTTCCAATTCAGACTTTGCTGCATCTATTTGTTCTTTTATCCTTCTTTTTTGATTTAACGATTCCTTATCTTTTCGCCAAACTTCGTTTAATTGGATCGTTTTGTTTTCTAACTGTGAAAGTTCATCCTCTAACTTTACCAATCGCTCTTTAGATGCATTATCATTTTCCTTTTTCAATGCCTCTCTTTCTATTTTTAGCTGAATTATTTTTCTATCTAGTTCATCAATCTCTTCAGGTTTAGAGTCCACAACCATTTTTATACGGCTTGCCGCTTCATCCATTAAGTCGATTGCCTTATCTGGTAAAAACCTATCGCTTATATATCGATTCGATAAAACACAAGCTGACACAATCGCACTATCGTTAATGCGAATTCCATGATGAAGCTCATATTTAGACTTAAGTCCACGTAAGATAGATACTGCATCCTCTACAGATGGTTCATTCACCATGACCGGTTGAAATCTACGAGCAAGTGCTTGATCTTTTTCAACATATTGTCTGTATTCGTTTAGTGTCGTTGCTCCGATACATCGTAATTCGCCACGAGCGAGTGCTGGTTTAAGCATATTTGAGGCATCCATTGCTCCATCTGTTTTGCCAGCGCCAATTAACGTATGCAACTCATCTATGAACAAAACAATGTTTGCTTTTGAAACGTCAGATAAGACTGCTTTCAAACGTTCCTCAAATTCACCTCGATACTTAGCGCCAGCAAGTAATGCACCTAAATCTAATGCCATCAATCTTGCTGACTTCATTATTTCTGGAACATCGCCATTTACAATTCTTTGAGCGAGGCCCTCTGCTATAGCAGTTTTTCCAACACCTGGTTCACCTATTAGAACAGGATTATTTTTTGTTCTACGAGACAACACTTGAATCGTTCTGCGTATTTCTTCATCTCGACCAATTACAGGATCAATTTTCCCATTCAGTGCAGCTTCCGTAAGGTCGATAGCGTATCTATTTAGCGCATCATAAGAATTTTCTGCATCTGGAGATGTAGCGCTGCGTCCATTACGTATTTTTCGCAATTTATCTTTTAGTGTTTGAATGTTGTCTGAATACAATGCTTTTGCTACTTCATCAACTGATACTAGTCCTAACAGTAGGATATCAATTCCAATAAACTTGTCTCCAAAGTCTTTTGCAATTTTTTCTGCTTCTGTTAATGCACTAGCTAGAGTTTGGTGTACATACAATGAGTTGCTACCTTCTACTTTTGGTATCTTTTGTAATTGAAGTTTGATTTGATTTTTTACAAACGATTCATTGCTAACAAGCTTTTTTACAATATCATCTTGTGCGTCAAGCAATACATCAAGAACGTGCCAAGGTGTTAACTGTTGGTTTTTTTCAGCAAGTGCTACTTGCTGCGCTTTTTGAATGATTTGTTGTGCTTTTTGCGTGTAATTTTCAAAATCCATAGAAAACTCCATGTTATGTAAAAAGGTAAGATAGTGCTGCGTAAAATACAAACATCATTATCAAAACGAGTTTCACCCTTTCTTTCACCTCTTGCAATATTATTGTATTTATTTTTGCAAAAAATTTTATCGGTACGCATGTGCGTTTGATGTGTTGTGTTTATCTCATAAACGCTTATAGCAATTCACTTTGTCATACGAACAATAACTTCGTCTGTGCTAGCCATGTTTAGAATATCGCGTACACGTTCCTCAAGAAGATCTGTGTCTAAACTTTGTGGGCGTAACAATTTTACTTTGCGAGATAAAGTATTTACATCACTTGTCACTTGTTTAAGCACTTCTTGCTCATACTTGATTACTTGTCTTATTTTAAGCCAAGCTAGGAATCCGCGGTTACCTTGTAGTAAATGGTAAATTATATACGCACTCGAACTTACAAAAAGAATCAAACGCAGTAGCTTTTTGCTCGATAGTTTATTGTACTTTGTTAATAGTTTCAGCTTAATTGCCATTTGTTCATCTACATCGTTCGTTGCAATACTAAACGCGGAGTCTTATATAACTCATCACCCTATCAACGCCATTTACCTTACTAGCTATATCTACAACTTTATCTAATTCTCCTTTAGTACGCGCAATACCAAATATGTATACAACATTATTCACAGTCTTGACGCTGTAATTCACCGACCTGATACGTGGAACAGCTAACAACTTAGCTTTTACTACTGAGGTGATCCAGGCATCTTTTGGATAGTTCTTGATTGGTGCGATATCAGATATTTCGATGTTATTGTAAACACGCTTTACGCTTTTTACTGACCAAACGGCCGTTTCAACTGCAAGACGTTGTGATTCTTCTGTGACACTTCCAGTTAGCAACACGTCTCCCTCTTGTACATTAATACCTACTCTAGCGTGCACATCAGGATTTACTTTGTAAATTGCTATACTAACACGTTTTGTTAAAACTATGTCTGAAATCGAGTCGCCAGTAGTTTTGTCACGAAGTAGCATTGTACCAACAACAGCACTACTTCCTCCAATAATGGCAGCAGTACAACCTGCTAAAACAACTAACATAAACGACGAACATATCGCCAAAAACAAACGTTGCTTTAAATTATTGCATTTAAAATTCAATGAAAACACACTGACATCGAAACAGTTGTGTCATTATATGCTCACAAATGCAGTAAATCAAGGTTACCCACATACATGTATAAGTTCATGTACTTTGAGACTGCCCCGCGAGAGTTGTACTCCTACGAATATACTCCATTGGGGTTGCCCCATTCAACGAAGAATGAGGGCGGTAATTGTTATATTTCTCCGTAT
>JAITIY010000053.1 GCA_031279185.1 Holosporales bacterium | reverse complement strand
CAAGTTAATCATTGCGTATGCTCTAACTGTACCAACATTAAGATAATTATACTGTACTTGCGATGCTTACCACATGATTTTTACACTAAAGGCTCACTTCTTTCGGCACCGACATCAGGGTATTAGATGTATGGTCCCGGCGTGTCACCACAAGCTTGCGGCCCCTAGCACTCAGACAACGAATTTGAACTGCAGCATCCTTTTCCCGGTGTTAACGGTTTGCGTGCATAACGCCCAAGCCCCCGCGTCACCAATGTTTCTTAATATCCTGATGTCGGCTGAAGGTAGAACTTGCCTTAAATGAGCGACAATTTTATTTGAAACTTGAACTATACTGCCTAATGAAATACGCACGATTCGTAGTTTTTTTTGGAACAACCTTCACGCATTTTACAGGCGCAATAAAGCGCCGCTGGATGTTGAGTTGTCACAAGGATAAAACCAGGCATTGCTAAATTGCCTAATTTAAGACATTTTCAAATTGCGCATACATTTCTTATTGCGTTAACTGTATAATCTGCACATATTTGTATAGATCATTTTCGTGTTAATCAATAATCTATAGTGGTTTACGTTTTTATTTTGTTAGGGTACCTATGCGGATCTATTCCATTTGGAGTATTGTTCTCTCGTATTTTTCGTATTGTAGACATTCGTAATATTGGATCTGGCAATATTGGAGCAACAAATGTTTTTCGAACTGGAAACTATAAAGCAGCCGTTTTAACGCTTGTATTTGATTTTTTAAAAGGATTTATTCCAGTTAGCTTATATATACATGCTTATCGTTTTGATTTTGCTATATCCTTAGTTGCATTATCCGTCGTAATCGGACATGTGTTTTCGATTTTCCTGAAATTTAAAGGCGGAAAAGGAGTCGCAACTACAGCAGGTGCATATTGTGCATTAGACGGTGTGTGTTTTTTGATTGGACTTATTAGTTGGTGCGTTGTATTTTTTTCGTCTAAAATATCGTCTTTAGCTGCGTTGATAAGCTTATGCGTGATTCTACCGCTGTTTGTTGCAATAATGGCTATTCATAATAGTAATATTGCCAATATACTTTTGTTCGCCATTGTTAATTCTATAATGATAACATTTACACATATTTCGAATATAAAGCGTTTATTAGAAAAAAAAGAATTAAAACTAACAAAGAATAATAAATGAGATGGATTCTTCATCAGCGACAAC
The DNA here is from genome assembly GCA_031279185.1 of Holosporales bacterium. Lineage (GTDB taxonomy): Bacteria > Pseudomonadota > Alphaproteobacteria > BNTO01 > BNTO01 > JAITIY01. The sequence goes on along the minus strand of JAITIY010000053.1, from coordinate 2,514 downwards.
TGATGCGCGCTAAATATTTAACAACTGTTTTTTGATTTGCCGATACGGTGTCCGCATTCATGTGCGTACTTATTAATCTTCCATTAAAGTCTCGCTATCATAACGCGCCTGCAATTTCAATTTTGCCAACGTCTGCTAAACGAAATATATTTCATGGTAGCCAGACGTTAATGGAAGATTAATACTCAGTAACACAGCAGTTTCGCGCATAGTGTCTTCGTTACAAAGCATTTGGTTTTGGAAGTTTCTAACGAAGTTTTGTATCAAACTGTGTCAACTCGATCTATGTAATAACAACCCATTTCATTGTGTAAAGTTCACCACATTGCGAACAATAGCTTCGCCAAAATGAAAGTTGATTTTTGCAATGTTGACACTCGTAAACATCTTTATTAACAGAAGCATCCTTCAAAGAAGTAGATTTTTGAATCAAATCTTCGTGCAAACGATTCACTTGCGGACTAATCAATGGGAACCAAGTTTTTGTCATAACTTTAATGTAACAATGCGCTTCTCCGGTTAGTCCAGCCATTGTGGCCGCCTTTGCTAAAATAAAAAAGTGCGCGGGTTCTTTTTTGATTCTGCCGAAATTTTGTTCAATCTTATTGTAAAGTTCCAGCAAATTCAGCGTTGTGTTTACTAAAACAATTTGATTAAAAATTTCAATATATGGATAATCTCGTAATAAGGATAGCATTTTTTTGATGCCGATCTCCTCAGGCCATTGCGTAGCCATAAAGCAAACTGCATGAATGTTTTGATTATCTAAATTATACGCATTTTTATACGACGCAGGTAATATTTGCGCATGCTCACTAAACAAAATAGACATTTGTTTGTTGGATAAAATATGCTCAATTTCACAAAATCTGTCAGCGACTTGGTTTAGATTTCGTAAAAATGCTAGAAACAATTGAGTTTTTATAATTTGAGCGACATCATTCGTTGAGTGATGTATGGCAGATAAAAGTTCCGAAATCTCTTCATTACAGCAATTAGACTGTCTGTATGCTTTTGCTAAATAAAGATGTCCTAATCCTACAAGCGAAGAAACAGACAGCATCGCATTTCCACATTTTTTTAATGTTGGCCAATCTTTGCATTGTTCTGAAATAAATGCTTGGAATACTAATTGCGCAATGGAACTGTTATGCAATAAATGAAAAAATGGTTTACACGTCAAATTACATGACCATGGTGATATAGAGTAATAAACACTACGAATTAATTGCTTTTCTCCGTTATTATTTTTTACTGTTATAATAAGACTGCGAATTTTTTTAGGAATATTCCATATGTGATTCCATGCATTGTACAAAAGTACAATACAAATAGCGGCTACTATCAATAGTTCTGCGACTAGAAATATTGGTACTTTTTTAGTAACTGTACATGTGTGAATTGTAATTTCACCTTTTAGGCAAAATGCCCAACACGCCGCAGAACATAACACAGCAATCTGACAAATCGTTCGAAACACAGTTAATTTTCTATAAAAATTGACCATTGCATTGTAACACTTATTAAGTGTCTGAATGTAAAAATGCTGATCATCGTTGATATTTAAAATGATTTATTCGAGATGTTATTAAGTGTATCAATAACAGCACGGATTTCGAATATAAACATTTCCTGTTTGTAGCAATGGTTCTAATTTCCGTTTCTCAATATCGCTTGATGGTGTACGTGTAACTTTGCGATTGAACAGTCCAGATAAAGTATCTAGATTTGTAAACGCTGCAATGTCAGGCTCTTCGCTGAGATCAACGAGGCTGTCTGTTGAAAGCACTTTAGCAGCGTTTATATTTGACGTTCTTTTTTTATGCTGAGGAATTGTCGCGTGCATCAGTCCTCGTGACATAATGTAACCACTCGCAAAGAACAGCGCACCTACACAAATAAAACAAAATAATAAAGCTATTGTCATGCCATGATTCATCGTGAACTAGATTAAAAAAAATGAACTTGTATCAAGTTTGCAGTATTTTGGTCTGCAAAATCAATCGCGAGCGCGTTATGTTGTGGCGTGCAGGTTGCAAAATAGGTTTGCTGAATCGGCTTATGAACAACTTCGGGTAGTTGCCACTCGTAGAAGATTGGGCATGATTAAGTAATCTTAATCCTGTTGGGATTATAACGTTGAAATATATATAAGGGACCTAAATTTTTGTCCAAGTTCAAACACATGTGAGACTGTTTTATAGAGTTTGATGCTGTTGTTGTTTGCGGAAATGTTGTGGGTAACTCGAAGAGTTATCCACAATGGGACTGTTGCAAACGTTTCGTCCATTGAGACGAGCCTCTTGCGTTTTCAATGGTTTTAAGCGCAATTTTGCAGCGTTTGCAACAGTCCCACAATATTCCGCAAAGTATAAAGGTTTTCAAAGGAATTCCCCTTGTTGTACTGCCTCCAGCAAAGCCAAAATATAATGGCGGAGTTGAAAGAAGTAACAGGATTTTTAAGGAAGAATTTTATAGTAGAACAGATCTATTGGCAAATACAGTAACTGAAAT
>JAITIY010000027.1 GCA_031279185.1 Holosporales bacterium | reverse complement strand
ATCGAAAAATTCCTTTACTTTTTGCGGGTCCAACTTGCGAAAAGTGCGGTTCAACGGAGGTTTTTGAAGGCTGCCCGTACGCTCTTGGAGTTTTTGCCATTCTTTTATGGTGTTGCGGTTTATTTTAAAACGCTTCGCAACATCGATCGCAGTCTCTCCATCGTCGCAACACTGCAATACCCTTTTTCTGAAATCTGTACTGTAAGCCATTAAACAACTGTCAAAAGAAATACTGCGTCATTATCGCACGCTCGCGCCTGATTTTCAAGAGACTCGGCTATATCAATGGCGAACGATGTCGTTGATATTTTTGAGTTTTTTGTTTAGCGATGAAATTACTTCGTCGGTTAAATCAATTGAAGGAGCAGCATAAAAAACAGTCATCATATCAACTATTTTAGTATTCAATATTAACGTTAGTTTGTATTTTTTTGCTAATTCGTTAATAACTTCAAAAACCGACTCATTCAATAATTGCTCCAATGATGCACACTTTTTACGGAACGCATCTTTTCGTGCGCGAAAGTCTGCATCCATTTCTATAGTTTTTTGATCCAATTGTTTTCGTAGCACGAGACGAATGTCTTCAGATACCTTTTTATCCTTTAGTGAACGTTCCGTTTTCTCCCACAATTCATTTCTCTGCTCACGTTGCTTGTTTAATTCGTTTTCCAACTGCTCAGTTTCGGCCCTCACAATCGTTACTACGTCAAGAAATGGTTGTGCTTCCGTTTTTAAGCGAACGCCATCCACAACCGCTATTTTTAACAGTGGACGTTCTGTTGTGAGCTGTGTTTTTCTCCAGCTCCAAATCAACAACAATAAAACCAACACGCCGAGTCCAGTTGATATAAAATTGTGCTTGGTCATTGTATCAACTAAATTTCATGCCATATCCGAATAAAAATCTTTGTAGTGTATCCAGCGAATGCTTCTTTAATGGCCAAGCATATCCGATGCTAATCAAGCCAAATGGAGATTTCCAAGCAAAGCTAAAACCACTCGCGGCACGTAGTATGTGTTCGTCCGCGATGACCGACGTCTCATCATTTCCATCCTTCCGGTTAGACCGCCATGCAGAGCCAGCATCAAAAAAAACTGTCATATAAATATCTGCATCACGTGATATTCCTGGTACTGGACACGATAATTCGACAGAACCATTCCAAGACAACGTTGCCCCAAGACGTCTTGCCCTAATACTCTGTAACTCTACCAACTGCATTACTTCTGGTTGATTGCGTTGTCGTGCGGTTGTTATCAGTTGGCTTAGTAACATGATTTCACCAATATTTAGATCATGTTGTTCCAATGTAAATGCGCGCTTGATCATATCTTGTTTCGTAACTAAAAAATTTCGCAACTCTGGTGTAATGTAATTAAAATTTGCAGAATTCGCTATGAATTGATCAACCAACTTGTTAACTCGTACTTTTGATACACCGCGATGAGGAGAAATGCCCCCGAAATCAAACCCACGCAACGACTCTCCACCGAGATATAGCGCATCTACTATCCGAATTTTTTCATCGCCGATGCCGGTCGCATGTGCAAAAGCACCACGCACAGTTAACGTAACATCGCGGTACAATTTATGATGCCAACTACATGCCAACGTATTTATAAGATGCTTGATAGATCCACCTAAGCCAGAATATTTTGTGGTTAGCGCAGCCCTGTAACCTTTTGTTGGTAAAAATCGTCTATCCCTGCAATCATACGCAATCGTATGAATGATAGCAGAGCCCCATGATACGCCAAATTCATCTGCGGCAACGATTTGTGTATGCGCTTTTCCTTCTGCGGAGTTCAACCACGTCTCGTATGCACTTTTGTTCGTCACATTCTCGATTTTTCGTGCGGCCTCCTGTGCATTTTTGTCAATATCTTCGACTAAATTTTCCCGATATATTTTGTATGTCCAATACTGAAGAACATGTGGAGACAGATTATACCCAATCCCAGGAGCAATGCCAGTTCTAGATTGTATAAATCCTCTAGTCCGTTTCGATCTAGAGTGGAAAAGTTCAACATTACCTAACAAACGACGTCCAAAAAGATAGGGTTCCGATAACTCAATAGATCCATCTAGGATCCGCTTTGCATATGAAAGTTGAAATTCAAGTTGCTGCCCGGTTCCTCTAAAATTCGGTCGATACACTCTAAGTTCAATAAGCGCTTTATCAATTGACGAATATCCAGCTCGTGCAAAAACTTCCCCAGTTTGCTCTTCATCAACATCAACAGTTATAATTGCCTTTTCTTTGTCGCTTCCTTCGCTCGGTTCTACACGTACACGCTTAAAAAACTCGGTGCGTTTGACTCGTTCTTCCGCACATTGCAACAATTTTTGATCATATGCATCACCTTCTTTGAAGCCGAGCTCGCGCCGAATAACGAAATCTCTAGTATGATTGTTGCCAATAATGTTTATCTTTTCTATAAAAATTTTAGGACCGTCTTCAACAACGAACTTAATATGTACTACTTTATTTTTTTCATCTTTCGTAAAAACCGGTTCAACAACAACAAAATTCACTCCAGAAAATTTTGCCAGTGATTTGATAATGTCCTTACAAAAATCAATCATTTCTCCATTAAATATGCTGCCCTTTTTTGCAAGTATACATGATTGAAGATTTTGACTTTTTAACTGCGTTATCTTTGATTCGACAGTCAGATCACCAAACTTATAAACGTCTCCCTCTTTTATGTAGTACGTAAGAAAAAAATCTTGTTTATCATGACTCAACTCTGCATTGGCAGAAATAATTTCAAAATCAGCGTAACCTTGACTTAAATAAAAACGAATTAACTCTTTTTGATCTTCGATGAACTTTTCTTGTTCATAAACCTTGTTTTTAGTTCCGCCTAGAAACGCCAAATGAAACCAACTTTTTTCTTTGATTGAAAGCATTTCTTTTAATGTGCTTGATGAAAATGATTTATTACCTGTAAAAATAATTTTCTTAACGTAAGTTGGCGCACCATCCTTTACCTCAAATACTAAATTAACGCGATTATTCGGCAGTTTTACAATTTTAGGTGTTACGCTAGCATTTAAACATCCTTGATGCCGATAAATTTCAAGAATGGTTTGTTGTGTTTCTTGAATAACATGTTTAGATAAAACTTGCCTGGGTTTGAGTTTTATAATTTCATCTAGAATGTCTTTGATTTTATGTTTCATTCCTTCATATACAATTTTATTAATAATAGGATTCTCTATGACATGAATAGTAATGATATCATCTTGAATACTAACGGAGACGTCATCAAAATACTTTGTCTTAATCAATGCCTTTAGTATATCATTCGCTACATTTTGGCTATATTCTTGACCTTCTTTATATGGAATTTCGTTTAAAATTACATCTCTTTCAATACTAACGTTGCCAACGACCACAATCTTCTTTATAACCTGCGCGAAGCAGCTAATACAGTGAACGTTTACAAACAAGCAGACAATCAACTTTATTTTCATCAATAACTTTCAACTATACAACACCGCAGTCATTCTACGATGAATAGCATCAATAATGATAATGTTCAAGAACACAATTAAAAAAACTTTTTAGAAAACAACAATGGTGCTGTCATAACACTTCGTATTTGTAAGAAGCGTAAATGCCATTAGAATTACTCCAAAAAGTTATAGCCGTACGTATTTTATCAACTATGTTTGTTGATACAATTGTCACACAACACGTCAAAAATACTTCCATAGTTTTATGTACAAATGGGATGTCGATAAATACATAACTCATTTTTTTATAGGCGCGTAAATTGCTGCCAGCTTTACGCATTAACAATTTTATTGAATAACGCAAAAAGGAATATTTAAACTCCTTTATCATACTTTTTACAATGGTACGAACTATTTTTTCATGGCAGCGACTTCTTCAATGGACAGTTTGGTGCAGTGACTCACTGTTTCTGGCGGGATTCCTGCGGCCAGCATGGAACGGGCGGCTTCTTTGAGGCCTTCGGCCTTGCCTTCCTCCTTGCCTTCTGCCTTGCCAATAGCGATGCCTTTCGCTTCACCGATAGCGATACCTTCCTCCTTGCCGATAGCGATGCCCTTCGCTTCACCAATAGCGATGCCTTCCTCCTTGCCCTTCGCTTCACCGATAGCGATGCCCTCCTCCAGCCCTTCCTCCCGAGCCACAGTCATTTCGCTGTTGTAATCGTTAATCGTCTTTTGTCGCAAATCTGCAATCGCCCTGACATCATCATCTGCGCTGATATATTTCAGCGCTTCCATCGCAGCTTTAACTTCTTTTATCTCAAGAAACGCGTCATCCATGAATACGGGATTTTTCAAAAACGACAACCACGCCGT
>JAITIY010000044.1 GCA_031279185.1 Holosporales bacterium | reverse complement strand
GCGAAAAGGATAATGTCTGCCCCAGAAAGGTTGAGTTGTCAGCAACGGAAAAGTCATGAATAGTGCCATTTAAAGTACCACGAACGCCCATTTGGGATGGAAGAGAGCCAGATAACTCAGAGAACAAAGATTCTAGAGGGGAAGAACTCGACGTGGAAGAGGATCTTGACGATGACGAAGACGAAGAACTTGATGACGGTGCCGAAGACGTTGATACTGTTCGCGATGGCGGAGAAGGCTTCTTCGGCTTGCCAATGCTGACGCTGCCTCCAAACATTTGAAGGTCTTCAAAATCGCTTGTTCCATACTCAAAATAATTCAACCCGCCTTTTATTTGAAATTTGCCATTAGCGTAAAAGGTCCCGTAATTTTCGACAGCATAATGTTTGTATTCAGGCTGCACTTGTTGTAACAAAACTTGCTGTAGTGGATTTCTTAAGTCTACGGCTTCTTCTGGAATTTTGCCAAACTGCATAAAACCCGAATTGAACAAATAATTCTGTGCAAGAGTACAGTTGAATGCTTGAAGTGTTCCGTAATTGTGGAATTGTTGTGCCGAAGTGACTATGTCGTAAAACGCGAGATTTCCTAAATTTTCAAGCGTACCCGATGTTCGAAAAGCGTACCTCTTCTTTTTGTCATGCCCTGCGTAGTTCTGTATGGAATCCAAAAGCGTAACGTCGCCATTGGATTTGACGAGAACATCGAACGTTTCTCCTTCTAACTCCGAAGCGTAGCCCCACTGTACTCCGTCATCAACTTTGGCAGCATAAAAAGGGCCTTGAGAGAGCTCGTCAAACATTGCCAGATTTTTTGGGAGGCGAGTCCTGAAGACAGTGCGCCCATTTTCAGTTCCAGTTAGTTCAAGGCCTAAGGATGTTGTCGCGACGTCGAAGAAGACGTGAGCGCCTTTTATACGCTCATCTAAAGATGCAAACTCTGCGGCTGACAATCTCGTAACGAAAACGACAAGAAAGAGTAATACTTTTTGAAAAACGGACATGTTACTAAAAATAATCACCGCAAACAAGAGCGATTCTAATTCAACTCGCAGGTGAGTTCAAGGTTTTTGTACAAAATGTATAATATAAGTTCATGTACTTTGAGACTGCCCCGCGAGAGTTGCCACCTCCGAATATACTCCATTGGGGTTGCCCCATTCAACGAAGAATGAGGGCGGTAACAGGCTTACTCCATAACAAAAAGAACAACTATAAAGATAGTGTAAAAAGTAAGTTTAATTGTATATACTGCGTATAGTTGTAGTCTGTTTCGTCGATAAATATGGAAATAGTTTATAAAAACTTTCGTAAATACCAAGCAGTTTTCTGCAAAAGGTTATCTCTCGTTCTTGAAGGAATTTCAATGGCTGGGCCGGCAAGTACCGACAAAATTGCAGCATCAATGTAAATAGACTCCTGAACTACATACTAACGACGGCCCACACTTTCCATCTGCGCCTGCTCCACTCGCCACTGCGCCATTAAATTTTGCTCAGTTTGAAAATAGCTTTCGATATAAAAATTCGTCCTGTTAATATTTTGAACTAAATTCACGTATCTCCTGTTTCGTTCTATCATAGAAGAACTCAAAAAGTTCAGCATCAGTTCTCCATGTACAAAATCATCCACAGATTTTGATAATAGTGCCAGTAAAATAGATTGTTGTGGTTTTTTTTCATTTACAGATGGCAACATCGATACAAATGCGGCCTGTTGCCGCGTAAACTCAGCAATCAAGGCTTGTCGTTGTACCTCTAATCGCTGTCGTTCAGATATAACTCTCTTAATTTGTGCTTCTATTTTTCTAATTCGTAACGCATATTGTTCCATTTGTGTAGTGTTCTGCTGTTGTTGTACTTGTTGTTTTACAACAGTTACTTTTTTTTTATCTTTCAGCGCCTTAATAGCTTGATGGCGAGCCAATCTCTTAACTCTATGTGACTCAACAATCGGCTGCATAGAAAACGTTGTGCTGAAAAGACCAATGCAAAAAATCACACAACAAAAACAGGCTAGTGATCTAACTAGTTTAACCATTTGCCAATACCAGAGTGTGTCCAGTCATTTCATTAGGTATATCAATATCTAAAAACCGTAGAATAGTTGGCGCAACATCAGCTAATGTACCATTTCCTCGTAATTCAAGTACATGCGAATTTATTACAACAAACGGTACAAAATTATTTGTATGCATCTTATGGATAGATCCATCTGCATTCATCATTTGTTCTGCGTTTCCATGATCAGCCACCACAAGCAAAATATACTCATTTTTTACAGATTCATCTACGATATGTTGTAAACATTGATCTAAAAATATTATAGAACTTTTCGTTGCTTCGAAATTCCCTGTATGCCCAAGCATGTCTGCGTTAGCATAATTTGCAACTATTACATCAATATTTTTACGCATGGCAGACACAATCGCATCTGTGATTTGTCCTGCGCACATGTGCGGAGACTCATCGTACGTTTTAACATTAGGAGAAGGAATAAACACACGTTCCTCTCCTTCAAATCGCTCTTCACAACCGCCGTTAAAAAAAAACGTTACATGTGCATATTTTTCTGTTTCTGCTATGCGAATTTGACTCTTTTTATGCGAAGAAAGAATTTGACCAATTGAATTATGTATAGATTCTTTTTCAAAAAGTGAATCGCAAAAATTGCTAAATGTACTGTCATACTCTGTCATTGTAACTATCTTAGCGAATCTTGGATAATCCTCACGTTCAAAAAAAGTAAAATCAGGATGGCCTATTGCTTGCGTAATTTGTCTTATTCTATCAGATCTAAAATTGCTAATGATGAGCACGTCGTTTTTGTCGTGTTTGCATTCGTTCGCGACAACAATCGGTTTAACAAACTCATCACTTGTAGATTCATAATACTTGCTTTCAAAAATAGCATCACACGAAACGAACCTCATATCACTTTTCATTTCTGTGATTAATTGATATGCAGCTTCCGTACGCTCCCAACGACAATCTCGATCCATTGCATAAAATCTACCACATACAGAAGCAATCCTAGCTTGTGGAGGTAATTGTGCTTGGAATGTGGTAATGTAATCTTTCGCACTTTTTGGCGGAGAATCTCTGCCATCTAAAATAGCATGTATGTATACGTTAATATTTTCAATAGCTAGTATTTTAGCAATAACTAGCGTGTGATCAATATGTGAGTGAACTCCTCCTGGAGAAAGCAAACTCAAAATATGTGCAGAACTTCTTTTTTGCTTTAAATGTGGAAGCACATGTTTAAATAATTTAGTTCTAAACGTGCCATCTGTGATAGCATCGTTTATTTTGCACAAATCTTGCTTAAGAACACGCCCAAGGCCCAACGTCATATGACCTACCTCAGAATTCCCTACTTGACCATCTGGGAGTCCAACAGATTGTCCAGATGCACTCAGCAGTGTGTGTGGATTTGTTTTGAACAGTTGGTGAAAATACGTCGCACACAATGTCGCATCGCCAACTGCATTATCTACGCTATTTACGCCAAACCCGTCTAAAACACAAAGGACGATTTTATTAGACATTTGATATAACCAACAGCTGAAGCGTTGCTCAATGCTAGCTTCGTCAATATAAAGAACTTAGTTAAACTAACTATAATGACGTAACTATGTTTGAACAAGTTTCTATTGCTGGTTTGCTGCACATTAACAATTAGCAGTAGGTCCTATTATAGGTTTTTTTATGACTTTTCGCCAAAGTTGTTTTTCTCATATGTTATTAACCAAGTATTAACTGTGTTCGTTCAAATACATATGAGACTACTCCACGGCATTTAGAGGCAGTAACGTTAGTGCAAGAGGCGAATCTGATGTATGTTGGTAACCATTGTGAATAACTCTTGTGGGTAGCTTTGGACGCAAGTATCCAGTCAGCTGTCCACAGAGTGTATAAGTTCATGTACTTTGAGCCTGCCCCGCGAGAGTCGTACACCTGCGAATATACTCCATTGGGGCCCCATTCAACGAAGAATGAGGGCGGTGTATGTGTGTGGGAAACCATTGTGATTAACTCTTGTTGGCAGCTTGGGACGCAAGTATCCAGTCAGCTGTCCACAGAGTTATGCATATGGTTATCCA
>JAITIY010000040.1 GCA_031279185.1 Holosporales bacterium | reverse complement strand
TGGAAAATGAAGTCAGGATGGACTCTAGAGCTAGAGGAAATTTGATAAGCAATCAGTATTTTGTTCATTTTCAATGCATTTAATCGATGAGTTACAAACGATCGATTTTATCATAATGTTGAAAAATAGAAGTTTGTTAAAATTGTAATTGTGCTGTTTGGCGGATCGCCTCAGTAAGTCCGATAGCTGCAGCAGTTGTAACATTTAGAGATCGTACACCTGACACCATTGGGATACTTACTTTTACATCGCATATATCATACACATTGTTTGGAACGCCACAGCTCTCTTTTCCAACCATTATTATGTCTGTTAATTCATAACGTATGTCCCAAAATCCTTGATCTGCTTTGGTGTCGAGCAGAACTATTCGTCCTTTTTTTTGTTCTAAAAATGCACTAAACGACTTGTGACAAGTTACATTTGCAATATCTATATAATCCATACCTGCACGTCTCATACGTTTGTCATCCCAAAGAAAGCCCAACGGTTCAATAACATCAACTGGTACACCAAAACATGCACAAACCCGCAACATTGCTCCAAGATTTTGAGCTATTTCAGTTTCATAAAGTGCCAAACGTATCATATTTTTTTAAAAATCAAACTTGCGTTTGTGCTACCAAAACCAAAAGAATTAGACATCGCGTATTCAAGAGATTTCCGTCTAGCAGTATGTGGAGCGAAATCTAAATCACATTCGTCATCTGGTGTATCTAGATTAAGCGTTGGTGGAATAATTTGATCCCTTAGAGCTAAAACGCAAAAAATACCTTCAACAGCACCAGCTCCTCCCAACAAATGTCCAGTGGCAGATTTTGTTGATGATACAACCAAACCGTCATACGCATGTTTGTCAAATAATCGTTTCAGTGCCCTTACTTCCACAACATCTCCTGGCGGAGTTGATGTTCCGTGTGCGTTAACGTATCCGATTTGCTTTTTATCAATTCCTGCATTATTAACAGCCGCACGCATAGCGCGAAAAGCACCATCTCCATTTGGTTCTGGTGCTGTAATATGATACGCATCTCCAGACATCCCATAGCCAACAATTTCAGCATATATTTTTGTCCCACGTGCCTTCGCGTGTTCATATTCCTCCAAGATTAAAATCCCTGCTCCTTCAGCAATAACAAACCCGTCTCTATCTTTGTCCCACGGACGCGACGCCTTTTCAGGGAAATCATTGAAATGTGTTGAGAGTGCTCGTACGGCTGCGAATCCAGCTACACCAAATTTAAAAATTGTTGATTCCGCACCGCCAGCAACCATTACATTCGCATCCCCAAGCGAAATCATGCGCGCAGCATCCCCTATCGCATGTGACCCAGATGAGCAGGCCGTAACTACGGAATGTGTGGGCCCTTTTAATTTATGCTGAATCGATATATGTCCAGATGCCAAATTTATTAGTGCAGACGGAATGAAATGTGGGCTGACGCGTCTAGCACCCTCGCTAAACAATGCCACAGAATTTTCATAAATCTTAGGAAGGCCACCGATTCCCGCACCAACAATTACACCAGTAGATTCCATATCGACATTATTATCAGGATGCCAATTTGCGTCATCAAGTGCTTGTTTAGCGGCAGCTAGCGCAAACATTATAAACTTATCCATTTTACGTTGATCAACTGGATCTACGTAATCATTAACGCAAAAATAATCACTGCACTCCAGAGTGCTTGTTGGAACGATTCCAGCTATTTTTGATGGTAAGTCAGATGTGTCAAATTGGGTAATCTTTCGAATACCAGATTCACCAGCTATAATTCTACGCCAAGACGCTTCAGCGCCGTTCGCTAACGGGGAAACCATCCCAATACCTGTGACAACTACACGTCTATTCATATGCAATATATTAGCTGGCTGTTCCACTTTTGATTCTGTCTTCGATATAAGACACTGCTGAGCCAATAGAGGTAATGTTGTTTGAGTCTTTTTCTTGTATTTCGCAATTGAATTCTTTCTCCATATCCAATATAACTTCAAACAAGGTCAAGCTGTCTACACCAAGATCACTAGCTAAATTAGCCGTATCTACTAATTGATCATCTGTAGCTTTTATATGCTTTTTTACTATCCCTGTCACACGATCTCTTACTGTTGACATTAAAAATTCCGTACTAAAAAATTGAATAACTACTACCAGTTTTACCAAATACCATACAAAATTCAATAAATCGTATTAATTTATTTTTGGACAGTGGATACGTATGAAATATTTTGCCGTTGTAATTCAAAAGAACTCAATGTGAACGGCGTTATGTGGTATTTCGGAGAACGTTCATTTATTTAGCTTTACTCAATAATCTCACTTTTGTATACAAACTTTTGTAGCCACCGGCCAACATCGTGTGGTGCAGACCGTAGATGACAGTTATATGTCACAGTTGCCGCCCCCGCTACAGTTGAAGGATAAATTAACAAAAGATGCACAGCTCAAACGATATGGAATTGACGCTTACTCCATGATGAGTTGACGTTTCACATATTTTAATGCGCAGAATAGCCAAGGAGTCGCTCTTGCATTTACATATTTTTGTAACATCAGACTTTCACTACTCAAATCTATTATCAACCACCACGCGGCAAAAAGCCTATGATATTGTAATGACGTACCGACTTTCAATTACTTATACCTCCATTCATAGACTAAACGTCCAAAACACAATAAACGACTAAGGCAAGCGTTTTAGTTCTCAAACGGCAACATTATCCGTGCAATTTACCTAGACCATGGCCTGTTTAGACATCGACTGGATAATATTTTTACCTTAAGACGTTTTCTATTTTTAACCCATAAAAATGCAATGTCCTTTTCATTATTCGGAATAAAGTCTGCGTAGTCGTGTTTGACCTCATTCAACTGTTTATAATCCATAGGTTTGATATTAAAAACACCACACTCTTGTGACCAAACTTTTGCATGAAAATTACCAAAACGTTGGCTAGATATATAAAATATATCTCCATCGTTCATACCAATAATGTGTTGTGTGAGAAAGATATTTGGAGGATCAGATACGAAAAACAACACTAACCCAACGAAAAAGAACGGTAGTGAGATTAATCTTTTGCGTCCTTGCCAAATTATTAACCACAAAGTGCTAAATACTATCAATAAAACGCTAATTAAAGAAGGTTTTGGTAGTAAATAATTAGATCCTGGTAATTTTGCTACACTGGCTGCGATCAAAGACAATGTGTTTAAACTTTTCTCAAGTAATGCAAATGTAATGTGATTCGGCATTATCGCAGTCACTATAAGCAATGGCATTACGCTTACACTTAAAACAGGTATTGCAAGCAAATTTCCAAAAATTCCAACTAAAGTTATTCGCTGAAATACGTAAACAATGATTGGAGTCGTTGCAAACGTTGCGACAAACGTAGAAATCATACTTTTGCTAATAGGTGTTAAAATCCAACTGTAAATATATTTTTTAACTTTAGAAAATTTTATGCGTTCTTCCTCTGACATTTCAGTATTTAACGATTGTTTATCATTATTCAATTTACTTAGCCAGTTTTCGTATACGTAACACAACATAGTTACTGAAGCGAATGATAGCTGAAAACTTACTGAATACACACTTTCTGGGAAAAGCAGTAATATAACAACAGCAGCAATCGCTGTATTTCTCAAACTTATTGGTTTTTGATTTACTAAAATTGAAAGCATTGATAACGTAACCATAATAAAGGCACGCATAGCTGAAAATGATACACCAGATATCATCAAATACAAAAATATTAAAGGAATCGTCATGATCGCAGTAATTTTTTTTACAACAAATCTAGTGGCCAGTTTGGGGATTAAGACCAATAACTTTGAAATTATCGAAAAAGCTAGCCATGCTAAAAGTCCCATATGCAACCCAGATATCGCCAAAATATGTGATAACCCAGATCTAGTAAAATTTTCACGCATTTTGAATGTAATACCAGACTTATCTCCTGTAGTAAGCGCCGTCGCTAATGGTGCAACAGCACTTGATAGATTAGCTCGCAATTTTGTTGAAAATTGTACTCTTTTTTGTTGAAACCAATTTGATGTCTGTATGGTTCCGTTTTCTACAAGTAGTACATTTTTGATCTTTCCAAACGCTGATAGCTCTTTGAAATATGCATCGAATTGTGAATCATATCCGTGTAATGTAAGCTTTGCTGGTGGATTAAAAATTTCTGCATCAAAAGATACAACTTGATACGGTGTAATGTTTTTTAGTTTATTATACGGTCCTTGAACTCGTATTTTCACGTTTGATGGAACACCTTTTATATTGCTTAAAACACAACGTCGTACGAGTCTCTGTTTTTTTAATGTTCCTCTTGGAACATCATCGATTGATTCGACAATACCGTGTGCATGCTCTGGTAGAATTTTCGGTGTGTTCAATAGTACTGTGCGAATCTTAGCAGCAGTAAATCCTGTAATAAACGCTATTAGCAAATTGACACAAAATAACGCAAACATTAATACTGAATACATACATACTGGATACTTTGATAATTGCGATTTTAATTTCTGACGTATAATTATCGCGATTACACACAGTATTATTGCTATCGCGATGACAGAATATGAAGGTTCATTACTAAGGTTAAAATAAGTTGTTATCCCTGTCGCTATGAGGATTGGTATACACAAAAACCACCTATGTGTTTCAAACGTATCGTTATACACGTAATTAATTTTTCCCATCTGAATGTGTATGCACCAAATTACGTATTCTTGAACGAGCTTGCCCAGTACGTACAAAATTCCCCCATGATGAGCATGTTTTCTGTTCTTCAGATGTTGTAATACTTAGTTGATCACCATTTTGTATGATAGTTTGTAATGGCATTGATTTCCCATTAATACTCACTGCTGAAATATGATCGCCAGACCACGTACTAATCGCATAAGCAAAGTCAATAGGTGTAACGCCTTTTGGTAGAATGAAGAGTTCTCCTTCTTCTGAGAAGCAAAATACTTGATCTTGGAACATTTCCAATTTCGTATTTTCTAAAAATTCATTTGGATTGTCAGCTTGTTCCATTGCTTGTAATAGATTACGTATCCACTGGTATTGCGTACCATCATGTGCGTGAATATCTTGCTTATATTGCCAATGCGCAGCGATGCCATATTCGGCAGACAAATCCATCTGTTCAGTACGAATTTGGATTTCTACTCGCTGGTATCTAGGACTAATGACTGCAGTGTGTAACGCTTGATAATTATTTTCCTTTGGAGTACTAATGTAATCTTTAAATCGTCCAGGAATAACCCAATATGAGTTATGCAAAACACCTAGGACTTGATAGCACTCTGGTAAAGTTTGTACAATGATCCTAAACGCTAGAACATCACACAGTTGTTCGAATGTTGTATTTCTAGTTATCATCTTTTTCCAGATAGAATATGGTGTCTTTATTCGTCCAAATACTCTGGCTTTTATGTTGGTACGCTCCAGTATTGTTTTAAGCTCTGTTGCAATTTCTTCTATTGGTTCTTCAGAAAATGCGCATAGATTCTTTAACCGTGTACACACCACTTCATATGCGTTTTCATGCAATTCTTTGAATGCTAAATCTTCAAGTGCTTCCTTGATTTTTTGTAATCCTACTCTACTTGCTAGTGGCGCATAAATATCCAAAGTTTCTATAGCAATTTTTACACGCCGTTGTTTATCCTTTATGAAGTGCAAAGTCTGCATATTATGCATCCTGTCTGCAATCTTAATTAACAATACGCGAATATCTGCAGCCATTGCTAATACTAGTTTCCTAAAATTTTCTGCTTGCTCTGCGTTGACGGCTTTTATTTCTAAATTCGATAATTTTGTTACCCCATTGACCAGATCTACGACTTTATTGCCAAAGTGTTGTTTTAGGTCATCTAACGTTGCAACCGTATCCTCAACGGTATCGTGCAATAGCGCTGCAACTATTGTAATATAGTCTAATTTTAGAGTCGCTAATATTCCTGCGACTTCCACTGGATGAGAAAAAAATGGAGCACCTGATTCACGCATCTGTGCTCCGTGTGCTTTCAATGAGAATACGTACGCTTTGTTTAGTAAATCCTCATCGATTTCTGGATCATAAGACCTTACGAGATCAACAAGTTCAAATTGCCTTAACATACAAAACGCACTATAAACAATGTGACTAAAATAATAACGTAGACGCTAAACGTAATGAAACGCACAAGATAAATCATGTTTCAGTCTACCAAATTAATTCAAATACCAGCAACTAGGTGAAAATGCTCTTCGTTTGTTTTTTAGTACAAATTTTGTGTTCGTTCAGATACATACGAGACTGATCCACGGCATTTTAGAGGCAGTAATGTTTGTGCAAGAGGCGAATCTGATGTATGTGTATGGGACACCATCGTGAATAGCTCTTGCGGGCAGCTTTGGACGCAAGTATCCAGTCAGTTGTCCACAGAGTTACGCATATGGTTATCCATCATCAGGATTACTTGTTGACAAACGTTACTGCCTCTAAATGCCGCGGAGCGGTCTCATATGTATCTGAATTAACACAAACCTGGACATATTTGGTAGAAAATCTGTGCGCCGTCCACAGGGCCTACGCATGAAAAAACCTTCGAGCAACGGCTTGTAATTTGCACTATATTTTTGTAAATTTTTTATTTTTCCATGCAATCTCTCATTTCACGTTTTTTCGCAGATATTCCCGCCCTCGTTCGCCGCGCAACCAGAAACACAGCTTTATGGCAATTATTGGCACCACTTTACTAGCCGCTCTTTCTGGAATCGACAGTTTCCTTGGCATACAAGAGTTTGTCGAATCTCATTTCGATGAACTTTCCAAAATGTTTAATTTACCCGGAGGGGGCCACAACCATGACACCTACAGTTAATGCTTTGATTTCATCTATTGACAGTCCGGTGCACGCACTAACCATTTCGAACGATAAACCTTTGTTAAGCATAACAAGAGCTGTCTCCCTTCGGCTCTCGGCTTTGCCTCTAGCAAGCCCTGCCGCAATCCCCATCTTCCTCGCCATTGCTATTTCGCTGCGCTGATCATTGATCGCCCTCTGTCGCAGCATCGCGGCCTCGCGCATTTGCGCATCAGCGCTAATATATTGCAATCTATCCATAGCTTCTCCTACCTCCTTGATCTCTAGATATGTTTTACTCAAGTGACTCGGATTCGTCAAAAACTCCAGCCAAACCGTCATCAAATCCTGTGCGTCTGCCTTTTTGGGATTAAACTTCGGCAACTCAATAAAAAACAGTCGCATGTTATCTAT
>JAITIY010000005.1 GCA_031279185.1 Holosporales bacterium | reverse complement strand
CATTTTATCGGATAATTTTAGAATTATATTTATTGAATTGAAGAAGTTTAATCCTCAAAAAGAAGACGTACGCGACACGCTAACGGCATGGCTTTCGTTTTTGGCAAATCCTGTTTTCATGGATGCAGAATTTTTGCAGATTGAGGAAGTAAAGGAGGCAATGGATACGCTGAAATATATCAGCGCGGATGATGAGGTGCGGGCAATTGCGGATTTGAGGAGGAGGACGATTAACGACCGTAATAGCGAGCTGACGGTGGCCAAGCAAATGGGGAAGGAAGAGGGGCTGGCTGAAGGTGAGGCGAAAGGAAAAGCGGCAGGCCTGGCGGAAGGTAAAGCTGAAGGCCTAGTCGAGGGGAAAGCCGAAAAGGCTCGTGAAGCCGCCCTTACTATGCTTGCTGACGGATTAGTTATCGAAAAAGTTAGTATGTATACAGGGCTTGCTATTAGCGAAATCGAATTCCTAAAGCAACAGAAGAGTATGTAATGATGCCAGAAAATGGCGTTTGTGTAAGATTGTTTAAGTTGTACAAGTACAAATACAAACACATTATAAGGTCCTGCGGAATTTTCGGCAATGAATGCTTGATGGCGAGTGAACGTGTGGTGTGAGTAAGTGTTGTGTGATTAAGTGTTGTGCATAATAAGCCCGCACACACTATCCACTAAAATTAGTCATTGTAGGTTCAACTAAAATTCTTCCCCCAATCTTATAGTAAAAGAAACGTGTTCTCTGTAGTTATTAATTTGTACATTTCCTCGCATAATCAAACTTAAGCATTGCGATTTTTCATTGAAGCCACTTACTTCTATGCATGGATTCTGTATTCGTGGTTCGTACATTCGTATCATTGCCTCGCATTGTCTGGCAAATTCCGGCAATCCATACCCGCCTTCAACAAATATATTTCTCAAAGACGGAAGTCCCATTACGCCTTCTATTCCAGACAAACGCCATTCTTCATTTGCTTTAATTAAAGATTTTATTTTTTCTGATGAATATGAGGACCGAGTATTTAGAATATCCGATACTTCCTTTTGTATTGATTCAAAAAGTTGTTCTTTTGTTAAATATAGTACTACATCTTTTTGTCCAGTCAAAAATTCAGAGCCGCTTGTTAATTGATCAAACAAAAGCGCCTTTGCAACAAATTCTTTTTTGTTTGTTGTTTTGTCCATACTTTGCATTATAAGAAATCTCTCATATTTTTAGGATACGTACTATAACAAAAAGACTTGGGGGGACTGTTGCAAACGTTTTGTCCATTGAGACGCGCCTCTAGCGTTTTCAATGGTTTTAAGCGGTTGGGTGCGCAATTTTGCGGCGTTTGCAACAGCCCCTTGGTGCCCGGCGTTTAGAATGACTTGCGTATAGAAGCGTATCTTTGCCGCCGAACATTGAAACGACGATCAAACCGACTTTTGATGATTTGCTCGACGATAGATTCAATGCGGCTGTTAACTATTTTATATATAGCCTTTTCTTGACAGCTTCCTCCGGCGACGCAACGACTCAGCTTTTTCTCTAGATTTGCGTACGGACGGTTTCTCGTACGCGCTCTTCGATTTCATAATTCTGTAGACACCCTCCCGTTGCATTTTCTTTTTCAAGACACGCAGGGCGTATTCTACATTATTATCCCTTACTATAACTTCCACTAATTTTCACCACCTTTTCTTACAAAACTTCTTTCGTAACTCTCCAAAATCAGAGTTGATCCGCATTTACGATGTTTTAAACAAATGTCTCTTTATTCTTTTTGCGAATAGCTTCATCTAAGATTTCACCTAAACTAGCACCACTATCGATGGAGCCATACTCTGATAATACTCTTCGTTCGTCATCGAGTTCTCTTGCGCGAATCGACAAAGATATCCGACGTGTCGTATGGTCAACAGATAAGACTTTCGCATCAATGCGTTCTCCTACAGAGTATAGATCTCCACGCTGACGAAACCTATCTGCAGACAGATCTTGATTTTTTATAAAAGCAATGAATTTATCTTTTATCAAAACCTCTATACCACGTTCATTTACTTCCTTCACTTTGCAAGTGACTATGCTACCCTTTTTGATTCCATCGAAAACACCTTCCATTGGATCATTTTCTACTTGCTTGATTCCCAAACTAATCCGTTCTCTCGCGAAATCTACATCCAAAATTTTAACTTTTATTATCTGACCATTTTCAAAATTTTTTATCGCCTCATCACCACGTTTTTCCCAAGAAATGTCAGACATATGAACCATACCGTCTAGCTTGTCAGTTACTCCTACAAACAAGCCAAATTCAGTCGCATTTCGTACAACGCCCTCTATAACGCTGTTTACTGGATGCTTATTTGAGAATTCTTCCCATGGATTTATCAAACATTGCTTCAATCCAAGACTCATTCTGCGTTTGTTTTCATCAACATCAAGAATCATAACTTCTACAGTTTGTCCAGCAGACACAATTTTATGCACTTGAACATTCTTCCTGAACCAGCTCATTTCCGTGATATAGATCAGCCCTTCTACACCAGGCTCTAATGCTACAAAAGCACCATACTCAGCTACATTTGTTACAGTTCCTGTGTATCTTTGTCCAATGATAAATCTACTTTCCACACCAACCCACGGATTTGGTTGTAGTTGTTTCAACCCAAGCGATATACGACGGCTTTCAGAATTAAATTTCAACACTTGAACAGTCAACTCTTGGCCAACAGATACCACCTCTGAAGGATGAATGACACGTTTCCATGAAATGTCTGTAGCATGCAATAACCCATCAACACCGCCTAAATCAACAAAGGCACCATACTCAGTGATATTTTTCACTACGCCAGTAACTATTTGTCCTTCTTGCAATTTAGACATTACCTCATTTCGAACATCAGTTAACGCTTCTTCAATAACGCTTCTTCGTGATACCACTATATTGTTTCTAGCCTTATCCATTTTGATAATTTTAAATGGTTGTTTGACCTGAATCATCGGTGTTACATCTCGAACTGGATGCGTATCAATTTGGCTTCCTGGCAAAAAAGCCATAGCACCATTTAGATCGACTGCCAATCCGCCTTTTACCCGTCCAGTTATTACACCATCAACAAATTTACCATCTTGAAATGCTAATGCTAAATCGTTCCATACGGCTTCTTTTCTAGCTTTTTCCAAACTAAGTAAAATTTCTCCGTTTTTGTCTTCTAGTCGTTCAACAAAAACCATTACAGAGTCGCCAGGACGAATTTCGCTTAAGCCAAACGATTCGAATTCTTTTAGAGGGATACTGCCTTCTGATTTTAATCCGACATCAACTATGACAGTTTCATTTTGAATGTCTACGATAACACCCTCAACGACCTTCCCATCAAGCGATTTTTGCCCATCAAACGATTGCTCTAGTAAACTTGAAAAACTCAACTCATTATCACTCATTACCAAAATCCCAAAAATCAACCTTTCATGCTTCGAATACATGTTAGGAGATTGTCTTATAAAAAAAGAAACGCTATGTGAGATTTTAACCGAAATATATTACGACTTCAATTGCGAGAAAACTTGTGTATAAGTTCATAACATATGAGACTGTTTCCCAGTCCCCAAAACTGTTTCAATATACGCCATAGGAGTCATCCCTTTCAATGCAAAATGGGGCCTGTAGTTATTATATTTTTTAACAT
>JAITIY010000061.1 GCA_031279185.1 Holosporales bacterium | reverse complement strand
AAGCGTGGCGACTTATGCGAAAATGGGACGGTGGCAAACGTTTCGTCCATTGAGGCGAGCCTCTAGCGTTTTCAATGGTTTTAAGCGGTTAGGAGCGCAATTTGCAGCGTTTGCAACGGCCCCATAATACGGCGGCAATGGTGGAAGTGTAAATCTAAGTTATGTATTTATGAACATTCCATGCTTATTCAAAGCTAGGCGAATTATGCAAATGCATCACGAAATAAGATTTCTGCGGAATTTTTGGCGATGGATGCTTGGTTGCTGGTGAATGTGTTTTGGTGTAATGAGTTCCCGGTAACTGTTTGTAAATAAAGTCTATGTATATTGAAACATATTGTAGTTGTTAATGCTTCTGCTTATGAATATTCTCGCGATGCCATGTTTTTTATCCTTGCTATTGGCCGGAATTCCATTTGCAGGTAGTACAACGCGAGAGTGTCCTAAAATTCCAGAGGAGTCTGTGCTGACGATAAATTCAGCAAATGAAGAAAAAGTAAAACAAAAATTTGCTGAACTGATATCAGAAGATAGTGGTGTCAAACTAGTGTTTGGTGACCAAGGTCACGACAAATTCACATTGCCATTTGACAGACTAATATTTGTAGATCCTTTAGCAAATAAAGACAACCCGCTTCATGGGAAAAATCATTTGTTCATACAAGCAACAGTGTCAGATTTTTTGTACTTTATTTCGCAACATCGAGAAATAAAAAACTTATTACGTAAAAAAATCAATTTTATTTTTGATGACTGGAGTATTGTAACTTATGAATTAGAATATAACTATGGCGGCGGATTAAATCCTGAACACCCACTAACATTTGAGGAAAAAATTGAAATATTGCACCCTTGTTTATCTAACTTGGCTAAAATTTTTATATCAACAAATTGTTTTACCGCTGAGCATTGGCGCCATCTGACAACGTATTACACAGTTCAAATATTTTTATGCCCGGATAATGCTAGGTCAGCTCCTTTTCATTTATTGAGTGAATCAGCTTATTTTTCCATATTTCCATATTGGATAATTGCCCCAAGGGAATTCGCTATCAAACAGCAGCAGCAGCAAGATACAACAACACCTACAGGAACCGTATGCGACGAAATAAAACGTTTCTACTGCGCCAATGGAAAATTTGGTGATAGATTCCTCGCAATAGTTTTCCCGCGCGAATATGATGAATCTGATGATGAGTAATATGTTTTCTTAGCGTTAGTAGCAAATTATAATGTAATGTTCAGTAATATTACATTGTGTGCTTCTTCTGAATATGAAAATTGGTAGTGTTAATCTTACATCGCCAGTAATACTGGCTCCAATGGCCGGAGTGTCTGACTATCCGTTTCGCAAAATAGTAAAAAGTTTTGGCGCTGGTATGGTGTGTTCTGAGATGGTCGCCAGTCGTGCTGTAATCGAATCATTAAAAAGAGAAGAAGTACGTAAACGATTGTTTTTTTTTGATTCATCTAAGGAAGATGCTCCTGTTTCCATACAACTTGTTGGCAATGATCCATTGATAATGGCAGAAGCAGCAAAATTTAATGAACAGTTAGGCGCGAGCGTAATTGATATAAACATGGGTTGCCCTGTTAAAAAGGTTGTAAATACAGATGCTGGCGCATCGCTTATGAAAAATGAATTATTAGCCGCACAAATAATAAGAGCGACAGTTAAATCTGTCAGTATTCCAGTTACTGTAAAAATGCGATTAGGATGGGATTCGCAACATTTAAATGCATCAAATATTGCCAAAATTGCAGAAAGTGAAGGCGCTAGTGCTATTATCATTCATGGACGAACTAGGTCGCAATTTTACGAAGGTACTGCTGATTGGATTTCTATTGGCAATATGAAACAAGTTGTTTCGATTCCTGTGATAGGTAACGGAGATGTTAAAAGTGTAAAAGATGCATCTGAGTTAATTACATTGTGTGACGGTATAATGGTTGGTCGTGGTGCTTGTGGGCGACCGTGGTTGTTGATGCAAATAGAAACTTTTTTACAATCAGGATCGTTTTTATCAGTAGAAAAAGATATTGATACTGTTCTTCAAACAATACGTAAGCATTTAGTTTTGATAATTGATACGTATGGTGAATACAAAGGCATCCGCTTAGCTCGCAAACATTTAGACTGGTATAGCAAAGGACTCGCAGGATCTGCAGCATTTCGTTCTGCTGTAAATACAACAGAAACAAAAACAAAATTGTATGAACTTGTCGATAGATTTTTTGCTGGCAACATTGAGTAACTACATTAGTGAATTATCACGTTAATCAAATATTAATTCTGTTCTGGTTGCATTCTACAGCATTAAGCTATTCGTAGCGAGACGCAGCGCACTGCTTGATGATTCAAATTAATTTGCTCAGTAATCACACCACGCCGAGTCATCACACAAGATATTCCAGTATTGGCAACACGTACAAGAGGAAGCCCGGCTTCTATTGCACGAAGCCGATCCACTGCTAAATGTTGACGTAAAATCGATGTAGCAAACCAGCCATCGTTTAAAATTTGCAAAACCCATTTTGCTTTAGCAGGAATGATTCGTTTTTTATGCATAAATTCAGAGCAAATTTGTGGGATGAACGAGGGGATCTTGTCAAGAATGACGTTATCAACTCTTTCACCTGGAGTGCAATCAATGCTTCCTAGTATTTTATTGAAAAATGTTGGGAAGAGGCAACGCCATGGAATATACTCACCAAACGGTAATAGCACGTTTTTGTCATAAATTTGTTCAACTTTTTGTTTTGACAACACAATCATGCTGTTATGCCATACAGGATGTTTTTCGCAATTACGCACTCTATCTGCACCAAAAATAATGTATTTATAAGTGCAATTCTTTGTCTGATTCTGTATTTGTGAAATAACACTAGTATCATCTTCGCGAATCATTTGCGTAACAGCTGTTTCAGGCCAAATAATTATTTTTGGCTTTATTGACGAAGCCTGTATACCTTGTAAGGTTAGTCGAATCATTTGTTGCAACACAGGGCCTGTGTGCTCCTTCTTTAATCTAATTTCTTGAGAAATATTTGGTTGAACAATCAAAATTGGAATAGGATTGCCTATTGGTTGATGATCTGAGTAAAGTCGAGCCAGACCGTAAATAATTACGGTACTAATTATAAATGTAGATATAATTTTCAATGATTTTGATTTTTCACAAAAAATAGATACTACAAATAAGTTCCAGACAACAGATAGAAAGTATATTCCACCTGGCTTAACTATTTGCGCGAACAGGAGTGATGGATATGTATTTTCAAAACAAAACAAATGCGATGTTAAGTTCCATGGAAATTTAAAGAGCAAAAAACTACGTGAAAGCTCAAACAATAACCAACAAATAACGAAACTTAGTGAAAAAAAGGGAATCCGCTCTAGATTATTTTTTTTTATGTTATTGCTTAATGCGTAATCGGCAAATGTCGAAAGTTTCTTTTTTGTATTTGTGATTTTTTCTAATAAAACACTCTGCATAATACATATCCAGCCAAACATTCCGCCCCAAACGAATGCTAAGAACAATAAGCACGGGACAAAAAACATTTTTTGATTCACTATATAAAACGCTTTATATATTCCAAATAGGGAAACAATAATGAAGCACGCACCGAAGCATAATCCGCATACAAAGCTACTTTTTAACGCAAAATTTTTAAAATACTGATCACGTAAAACACTAGCAATACCAATTATTCCCGCTGAAGCAATGGAGATTCGTAGCAAAAACGAAACAAAATGAAAACGTTCAAGAATAGGAAATAAAAAACTTGCCCCGTATAGCATTCCGTATATTGAACTTTTTGATATTTGATCCATTGGCTACGTATTGATTCAACCTGTTTTATTGACGTTTCTATATCGATGTTTTTTTATCAAGCAATCTTAGATGAACGTGCACTGTTATTCGCGACACGAGTACTCCGATGAATGCAACAATAATCGGCACTCCAATTACAACGATTGTTATGTGCCAAAGCATGGTACTCCATGTAAGTCCTTCTAAACCAAGATATTTGAGTACAATTACAAATGCATATACTGTTGGTATCGATAAACATACACCGCAAATTCCACCATAAAAAGAAGATTTGAGTATTTGATTTTGAAAAATTCTCGCAATATATGCGTTTTTGGCACCCAAAAGACGTAATATATCCAACGTAGAATAGTATGCTTGCAGCGCAGACTTGGTGACCAAAATTACTATAATGATTGTACAAAGTAGTATAAATGATCCGATCACCATAGTAACTAATTTAAGACTTTTCCCAAACACAACAAGCTTTTGTGCCCAAGTGTTATGATTTTCAATGTTAATATCCATGGATATTTGTCTTAGTTTCTGCTTTATGTTTTCTATGTCTATTTGATTCGAGCTGTTAAATTCAACGTCCAATAATACTGGAACGTGCAAATCTGTGTTGCTAATGCCTTTGTCTCCTGCCCACAAAGTCAACATAGCCTTTAATTTTTCTGGATCTACTCGCTGAATTTTTAAAACTTCTGGCATGCTATTTAATTCTTGCATTACTTTATTGGTTATTTGTTCTTGATTGTTTATTGATTGCAGATCAACAGGGATTTCGACCGTTACTTTATATGAGTTCCCTCTTTCCCATTTATGGAATCCCTGACTGAAAAGAAAAACGCATGTTGCTACAAATGATAGTAAAAAAATCAATACACTAAAAATTAACGATAAACTACGACTGTTTTGTACTGATCCAACGGGAATAGTTCTACGGAAAAACGAATACATATTTATGCCTTTTTCTTGATGAAACCATTGTCGTTAACAAAAAGACTCCCATCTTTCAATATGAGTTGTGGATACTGAAACCCTTTTACCAACTCATTATTATGTGTCGCCAATACAACAGTTGTTCCCATTTTGTGTAACTCTTGGAAAAGAGCCATCAACCTAAATGCATTTTCATTGTCTAGATTGCCTGTTGGTTCATCTGCTAGTAATAGTGCTGGTCGTTTAACTACAGCACGAGCAATAGCGACTCGTTGCTTTTGACCATCTGATAAAGCATCTGGTAGTGAGTTTAAGCAGTCTCCCAACCCTACCCAGTCCAACAACTCTTTTGCATAAGAGCACGATCGCCTATATTGGCTTCCTCCAATGTGTATCGATAACGCTACGTTGTCAACAATCGATAATGTCGGAATTAATCTACAATCCTGAAAAATCAATCCTATATGTTGTCTAAACACTGGTAAGTCAGAACGACTCAGCTCTCCTATGCTGTATCCAAATACATGAACAAAGCCTAGCGTAGGTTGTATATCTTTATATAAAATCTTTAACAGCGATGTTTTTCCCGCACCGCTTTTCCCTGTCAAAAAGTAAAATTCACCAGCATTGATACTACAAGTTATATCAAAAAAAATAAACCGATCGTCGGAATACCGTAAACCTAGGTGTTCTAACCGAATAATCTCCTTCGGAGTCATTGCTGATGACACGCCTTTTGCACTATAGTTAGAGAACGCTTCATTATCCTAGTATGCAAATTAGGTTGAAAATGTCAATAGTGTCCTGTATGCGTCAAAATCCGTCTGTTAGGACCACCGTAAAAGCTGGGGGCAGTCTCATCTGTATCTGAACTAGAACAAAAACTTGTCGTCAATAGATAAGATGATAATGTTGCTGTTTATGTATTCAATTATCGCTTCTTTTATAATGAACTTGACTTATATTGCGAGAGTAAATCCTGAACTTCCGTGCGATGCGCTGTTCGAAGAACAAGAATGGAAAGTA
>JAITIY010000051.1 GCA_031279185.1 Holosporales bacterium | reverse complement strand
TGCCATGCTTTAATGGTGTTTTTAGGAAGCTTCATAAAGTATTGTAAAAAAAAACATACGAATCATTGGGCACTTGCTTCAGCCTTTTCAGATTGGGAATCGTTGGGTTCTCAAGCATCCCAACAAAAGTAAAACGAAATTTTTGGCGCTGGTTAAATTTGTATGGGAGTAAGGCATATGGAGAGCTTGTTCTGTAGGCAGAAAGCTTAGTGCCTGCAAATCTTTTGGCGGTCTGGTCGTAAAGGCGAACAGATCCCTAGTGGCACACGGCGCTCCATTCATTTTCAGGCATAGTTAGAATAACGACCTTGCCGACCTTGCCACGTCCTTCACAAATCGAAATTACAGCTTTCGACTAAATCGACCATGGAATACATCCCACTTTTTTGTGAACAAATCCATTTTGCAGCAACGATTGCGCCATTAGCGAACACGGATTTTGATTCTGTTCTATGTATTACTTCAACAGACTCTTCATCTCCAAGAAAGTACACAGTATGAGTCCCAGCATTATTGCCGCCTCTAACGCTAGATAGACCAATCTTTTTATTTTTAGAAGATTCATTATAGTTATTACGTTGCCTAAAAAACAGTGTCTCACTGGAAGACCAACACCGAGCCTTAGCCGCTGTTTCTGCTAAAAGCAATGCTGTCCCTGAAGGGACGTCTCGTTTTTTAGAATGATGAATTTCATTGACTTCTATGTCAAAATCCAGTGCCATTGACAACACTTTTATAGCCTTCAACATCGCGGATATCCCAATACTCATGTTTGGCGAATATAGTATTGGAATGCTAGACGACACTTCTTTCATCAAGTTTGCGGTATCTTCAGATATCCCCGTAACACCACACACAACAGGTTTGGCAAGTTCAAACGCTGTGTTTATAACGTTATCTGTTGCCTCAGATGTTGAAAAATCTACTATTACATCACTAGCTAGCGCGTATTTCGTGAGATCGTTCGAAAAACTAATATGTCCACACGTACTGCAATCAACAGATACGTCAACTAGCTTACTTGTCCGAGACACTATTGCTCCAGACAAACGCACCTTGTCAGATGTTTTCATTTGGCGCAGAATTTCTTGTCCCATTCTTCCGGCGGCACCGACAAGGCACACGTCAATAACTTTAGTCATAAGGTTTGATGTTTCTTACTGTAACAATGAAGACCATGCACAATCACGTGCTTCATACTTAGTGTTCGTTTTTTGCATAAAAAATCCTGTCAAATCAACCTTACAAACACATTGTTTGTTTTTTGGATGATCTTGCCAAATAAATAATATATAACGTCCATTTGGTGACCAGTTTGGATCCTCAGCTAAGTGACCCTGCACTATCAATCGTTCTTCTTGTCCGTTGGGTCTAACAACGCCAATGAAAAATTGGTTGCCAATCTGTTTAGTGAACGCAATAAAGTCGCCTCTTGGAGAAAAAACAGGTTGAGAATATTTGCCATCACCATGAGTTACAAGCCGAACATTACTACCATCAGCATTCATGATGTATATCTTTTCTTTACCAGATCTATCAGACGTAAAAACTATTGAACGGCCATCTGGTGAGTATGCAGGCGAGGTATCTATTGCTATATGATTTGTTAAACGCCGAATCTTTCCATCAAATATGTTCATAACGTAAACTGCACTTTTCCCATTGCTTATTAATGAGAAACAAACCGACTGACCATCTGGAGAAAATCTTGGAGCATACGTCATACTAACTGATGCACCACCGTTCGCCCGAGAGATCGCGTCAAGGTGTTCTTGTGTTAATAAAGCTCGTTGTCGTTTTGTCACGGTATCGATCAAATATACGTGAGCCGTGGAATGTTGATGCTTCCCGTGCTTTTCATTTTTGAACGCTAGGAACGCTATTGTTTTACCATCAGGAGAAAATCTTGGGCTCATTACGAGGTTATCCCCGTTAGTTAAAGCTCTGTCATTTGCACCGTCTTGATCCATGATTTTTAATACACGAAGGTGTGACATTCGCTCTTTTTTCTTTGTCAATGGTGGTAACGCTTCAACATAGGCGATATGAGAATCAAACATACCGTTCTCGCCAGTTAATCGCTTATAGATTTGATCTGCAGACATATGAGCGGCTCTACGCCATGTTTCTGTATATACAGTCACAGAAAATGCGATAATTTTAAATTTCCGATTGATATCGTACACTTTGATGTTAAGTTTTACGCTTTTGCCATGTTGCTGAGCATCTCCGCACACCAAGAATCGTGCTTTGATTAGTTGCCAATCTTGTAGCCGTGGTTCGCTGATTGCAAGTGTTTTAGCATCTTGAATGAATGATGACGGATTCGCTGCCGTAAACGCGCCACAATTGCATAAATCTTGACGTATGACTTCAATAAACTTTGATCCAATATCTTTTGCTAATGACGATTCGCCATATAAATTTACGAACGCAATTGGGTCTGGTTTTATGTGACCTTGCGTTATGTGTACGCGAGTGGCGGTACTAATATCGCTATTGTTTCGTCGACCAGAACTGCTACACGAAATTGTTGTCATGATGCAGAATATTGACGTATGGTGTATCAAACGAAAAAAGTGTTTAATCAAAAAGCTCATAATTCGCACATTATAATTGTTATTATAGTAAATTTACGGTCTTTTTACGTTTTTGCAAATCTATTTTTTTATGAGTTTAAACGCTAAATATGTCATCGATTGTCCATAGTTCATGTACAAAAGGTTGCCGTATGTAGAAGAAGTTGGGTATTTAATACTGAATCATACATACGTGACACGTGTTTACGTACAGCATGGACGAGGCAACCGATTGCGAAGAGATACTATTCCCACTCAGTGTTTGTTGAAACTTTAGCATCTTTATCAATACGCAAGTGGTTATATGCCAAGTCTGTTATGATACGTCCTCGAGCCGTACGCTGGACAAACCCTTGTTGCAACAAATAAGGTTCGATCATATCTTCGATTGTGTCGCGGTCTTCTGCCATCGCGGCAGCTATTGTCTCAATCCCAGCTGGACCACCTTTATAGTATTCAGCAATAATGCGCATATACCTTACATCTTGAGCATCTAGTCCTAACATATCTACTTCAAGCTTTTCTAACGCATGCTGTGTAATATTGTATGTAATTAAAGACTTTTCTTTTTTCCCAAGTACGTGAGCAAAATCACGAACTCGACGCAGCAATCTGCCAGCTATTCTAGGCGTGCCACGTGATCTCTTCGCGATTTCAACTGCTGCCTCGCTTTCAATGCTCACACAAAGAATTTTTGCAGCACGACTGACTATGCTAACTAAGTCTGAAACTTCGTAAAATTGTAATCGCAATGGGATGCCGAATCTCTCTCTGAGTGGTTGTGCTAATAAACCAGAGCGAGTTGTTGCGCCGACAAGCGTAAACGGAGGCAAGTCTAAGCGTAACGACCTAGCCGCTGGGCCTTCACCGATCATGATATCTATTTTAAAATCTTCCATAGCCGAGTAAAGCGTTTCTTCAACTGATGGATTTAATCTATGGATCTCATCAATGAAAAACACGCTACGAGGCGCTAAATTTGTCAAAATCGCAGCTAAGTCTCCAGCTTTGGCCAAGATCGGGCCAGATGTCGCCCTAAACTCCACGCATAATTCATTAGCGATAATTTGTGCCAGCGTAGTTTTGCCAAGACCGGGCGGTCCAAACAATAATGTATGATCTAATGCTTCATTTCGTTGGCTAGCTGCTTTTATGAAAACAAACAAATTCTCTAAAACATTCTTTTGTCCAGAAAAATCACTTAGGCTTTTAGGTCGAATCGATACTTCAAATTGATTTTCACCTTCTGATTGACACCTACTGCTAACCATACGAAGCGACATAGAACGCATAGCCGACAAAATTACCAACTTGCGGAATTTTACGAAAAACTACGGTGTTTTGTCACGCTTTTATAACATTATAATTAACGCATAAACTTAATATTTCCCTTTTTCATCTATTTCCATTTTGCTTTTTCATCACTTTTGCTTTTTCATCACTTTTGCTTTCTCAACCCTCAACAGTTCCTTGTATGTAGCTAACTTCACTGACCATTTGCCCTTTGTTTGCACCAGTACTATCGTATATATACACAGTGTTTTTTTTGGAGGAGATAGACAAAGTAACTATAATACGATCTAATTGTTGCTGGAATGATTGAATCCAGCAGTTTTTGTATTCTAAAACTTGAAGTTTAATCTTTACTTCTTGAATATTACCAAGTCTGACTATTTCAATTAAATTAAGCGGAATCCCTCGGTTCATCTTTAATTCAATTTGCGCGCTATGACCACCATTAGGAATCAAAATAGTTAATCCAGAGTGCTTCAAACTAGCAGAACTCATCAATTGATTACTCAAATTTCCAGGTGTAAGACGGGATGATTCTTCATTCCAACCAAAAAGTTCTGAATAATCTTCAAATCCACCTAATTGAGAACTCAACAAATCATCGATTTTTATAATCCATTCTGGCGATCGTACAGTAACATCTGATGTTTCTGCTACATCAGTTATAGCCATTTTAACTTGTTTTTTTCCTGGTAGATCCGTAATAGTGTATGTTTGCGACATTCTTCGTTTTCCTTCATTACCAAACTTTCTATCTTACAAATATCTACTTCTAATTTTTTAGCCAGCTGGTGGTGGCAATGTCGCTACGAGTCGTATAGATGCAGTCAATTCTTCCATTTGGAAATGTGGACGCAAATAAACAACAGATCTATACGAACCTGGTTTTCCAGGAATATCGTAGACATCTATGCGAGCTTCACGTAGCGGATATTTAGCTTTAACATTTTGTGGAGCATCGTCGTTGAGTAATATGTAATTTGCGATCCATGTGTTAAGATAATTAGAGATTGCGTCTTTGGTAAGGAAACTGCCAATTTTATCTCTCATGATAACTTTTATGTAATGTGCGAATCTAGAAGCTGCTAGCATATATGGTAAACGCGCGGATAAATTGGCATTCGCATTTGCGTCATCTAAGTTGTAAACTTTCGGTTTTTGCACTGTTTGGCCACCGAAAAATGCAGCATAATCAGTTCCTTTGCAATGGCATAGCGCTATAAAGCCTAGATCGCTCAGCTCTTTTTCTCTTCGATCTGTAATCGCAGTTTCTGTTGGACATTTCAATGCGATATCACCATCTGTCGTTCTGAACGTGTACGACGGCAATCCTTCAACGATGCCACCACCTTCAACTCCACGAATAGCAGCCGTCCATCCGTATAAAGCAAACGCATTAGTAATTCTCTGACTAAGTATATACGCTGGACTCGTCCAACAAAATTTTGCGCTATTTGCACCAGCGACATCTTCCTCAAAGTTGAGTCCTTCAGCAGGAATAGTGTTAGAACTGTATGGCAAACGAATCAGTACTCTAGGCAGTGTAAGCGCTATATATCGTGACTCTTCTGAATTTCTAAATGATGTCCACTTGATTAATTCCAAACTCTCAAAAATTTTGTTCATATCCCTTGGAACACCTAGTTGTTCAAAAGTATCCAAGTCAAACAGTTTTGGATGTGCTGCAGCAATAAATGGAGCATGCGCGGCTGCAGCGACTTCTGACATTTTCCTCAAAAACTCCATGTCTTGAGGATGTCTTGTGAAATAATAATCCCCTAACAAACAAGAATAAGGATGCCCGCCAAACGTACCATATTCTTCTTCATATATCTTTTTAAAAAGTTGACTTTGATCGAATTCCACAGCAGTTTCAAGATCAGTCAACAATTCTTTTTTTGTTGCGTTAAGCAGTCTTAATTTTAAATGTGCACTGGTTTCTGTTTTCATCACCAAATAATTTAGTCCGCGCCAAGAGCCTTCTAATGCCTGAAATGCTTCGTGATGCATAACGATGTTAAGTTGACTTTGTATTTGTCCGTCTATTTCTGCGATGACTGTGTTAACGAACGCGATTGGATTTTCAGCAGCAAAATCGGGATGCTCTTCGATTTGTGCTATAAATTCCTTCACTAAACTTTCTGCATAAGCACGCTGCGTTTCATCGCGCACCAGTTTTCCCTTTTCGAACAATATTTCAAGTGGAGATGGTTGTTCGTCTTCTGTGGCTGCTGTTGTTTCGCTGTTTTCTGGTGCACTGTCATCGGCAGCACCAAAAGCCGCTTTAATCGCATCTTTTTCTGCAGTGTCAATCAGTACTTTTTTAAGACATTCTTCTAAATCATCATTGCCATCAAGTTTTGTTAGCAGATCTTTCAAATGAGACCTTACTTCATAAATTTTTGCTAAAGCTGGGATTTTTTTTACTACATTGATTGGAAGAAAATCATCCATACTATAGAAAACCAATTCAACGCTTGTTTCTGATCCATCATTCGCAATTGTATTAAGCACCCTTAGTACTAACCTTGGGTTTATTGAAGCCATTATCCCATCGAAATTATCACGGTCTATCTCAATAAATTTTCGTTCTTTGAGTTTAGGAAGCGCTGTCGCTGGCATGCCGGATAAATCCGCTATAATGCCGAGTACAAACGGCAATTCTTTCATTTCAATTGCGTTGCCTATTTCGACATCATACGTGATTTGTACTCGCGGAGCTCGCACACGACTTAATTTATGTTGTGTACTGTCCACCATATTTCCTCATCGCTAGTTTCTTCTAAACGCGTGTACTTATATATTCTAATGTACATGAAAAACAATTAATTTAAAGTTAATGTAATGAAGTTATGCAGCAATACATAATAACATTTCTTAGTCGTTTATAATTTCATGTATTAATATTTTAATTGTGTGGATTAGTTTATTTCGTTCACTAAAAAAATATCTTATGCTTGAAACATGGTGCAAACGTATATAGAATAGACATTTGGCATATTGGCATAAATGCTTTTTGTATTCTGTGTAACTTATATACGATGTACATATATCAAGATACACACAATATTATTCGATATGCCGATTAGACAAAGAGTATATAAATATCAATTATTAATCATGCCATGACTGAGGAATACGAATCAAAGCTGGTTGATCAATTGTACTGTATTTGCATTTTGTAGCTGTGCTATTACGCACTAAATCCAGTAGCATCATCAAAGCCTGCCATATATGTTGATTAATTGATGCTTGTTGCTTTTTCATTATAGCAAGTTGTTTTTCTTGTTGATGCAAGCAATTTAAAATTGCAGCAAAGCCAGTATCAATTTTAAGATCTAATTCCTGAATGTCTTTTGTTTCAGGTACTGACGATTTTATGTTATGTACTAATTTAAATATTTCTGTTAACTGCGATGAAATAGTTCCTGGCTTACGCTTAACACCGCCAGAACCATTTTTTTCTAAGATCGTAGAAGTTAAACCGAGTCCTTCAACTATACTTTTTTGTGGTTCTAGCATGATGTCTGGAACAGTTAAACCACCAAGAATATGGCATGGGTGTGAATCAAATATAATTTCATGTGACTCATTCCATAACACAGTGCAAAGTTTACCATTTCTATCTTCATATGTTGCTTGGCCACCATTGTCTGTTTGAGAAAAAACTTCTAAATAATGCAGATGATCATTTCTATCACGTATTTCAATAATTGGGTTTCCATACGTGCTTCGTAAACGCACTTGTTCTGATTGAGGTAATCTTGCAATAGCTCCAGTACTTAATATAGCTTCGTATGGAGCTATAATTCGTGTCCCAAAAAGTGTGCTACTCATCTCATTAAGTCCAGAAATCAATGCGTCAATTACTTTGTTGAATGCTACTTCAGGTAAAACAAATTCATCCTCAGATGTTTTGTTGAATGCTTCCTCAGGTAAAACAAATTCATCCTCCGTCGTATTTACAAAATTAATATTCAACATAACATCCACACACAAAACTACACGTAATATTTTCTTCATAATACATCAATACATATTTGTTTATGTTTCTATTCTGTTTCAATTTGGATAATTAAGTATTAATTTTTTGGAAATTTATCAATCATGAATAAATTTAATTAAAAGTGCGGCCAAACGTATAACAAGTCGCAAAAGATTTGTTGAAAAAAGTCTCGAAGCACAGGCGCAAAGTCGTCCTTAACTGAGGCGTACAGATAAAGCCGGGCTTATATGGTAAATCAGCAAACTTTTGGCAATTAGCAATAGTACAATTATTGTCTAGGAATACCTTCAGTAGCACTATCTTGCAACTGACTTGCGTAAAGTAATTACATGTAGTCGCTGAGTCTGTTCTGTAATTTGCTATATTTTGTGATTAAGAGAGTGCAGCGGCTTGCTGGGTAAAATTTCAGCATCCACGTTATTCGAACTGCAAGCATGAAGTAGTTATCTTTGCAAATTCATAAGATTATGTGTCCATTGTCCTTTTCTGTATCTACAGTAAAAAAACGTTCCGTTGAATATTTGTTGAAAAATGCCTAGCCACCAACTTGTTAACGCGGTCAATTGGCTATGGAAATAACACCAACATAAAGGAGCGGCGAAACATAATATGGTAGAGGAAATTTTTACTCCTGTTACAAACTTAGTATCACCACCAGAACTAAGTATGCCGCCCAAACAACTTTGCGCTGGTAGTAAAATTAAATATGTTATCCAAAGAAGCAGAAGCATCAACTTAAAATCTGGTAAAAGGAGAGGCTCGCTGATTTTAAACGCATAATACAACAATGGTTCAGACAACAGTACTAGCGGAATGAACGAACATACGCCGAAAAAACACGTGACTATCAGCATGGAGCGAATTAAACGTTTAATCAAAAAATTCTTTCCTGCTCCAATGCAATTTGATGCCAATGCAATCACGCCTTTCTGAAATCCCTCAGACATAAATGTGAAAAAAATCCATATAGTAACGCCAACATTTTGTATGCTTACAGCATCCATGGAAATTTTTTCTAAAAAAATCAAAACAGTAACACATATTGACATTTCAATAAATTCGCTAAGTGCATATGGTGCACCTATTGTGATGTTTTTTTTCAAAATTCCAAAATCAACGTTTAAGTGTCTTGTGTCGTAATTTTCCGCATTATATGTGCTAACAAAACAGAGGCCTAGGATACCAGATGCAATGATAATTGCGATCACCGACGCCAAGGCTGCACCTTGGGCGCCCATGGCTGGTATAGGACCAATACCAAAAACCAAAACAATATCCAACAATACGTTGACAACATTGGATACGAGGACACTATACAAAATCATTTTCGGTCTTCGTGTTCCAACAAAAAATGCAGCGATTGATGAAAAAATGATTTGAAACGGTATAATAACCATTCCTACACGAAAATACGGATTTCCGTCTTTCCAGATAGATTCTGGAAGAAAAAAATGACGACAATGCATGGCTATTGGATAAATTAAACACCATATAAGTATTAAAAATACCGCTATTTGGATAATTGGATCTGATGATTTTTTAAACTGGTTAGACCCGTTTAATTGGCCAACAAATACTTCAGATATTGTGGCAAAAGATAGCAATGGCAGCATAAATATCTCTATTGCTTGATGCGCAAAAGCCGCTCCATTCATAGCGTTGAATGAATAGTGCGCAAGCATCACTCTGTCAACCATGTACATCAGTGTTCCTGATAAAATGGAAAAAATAATCGGTAAGGACATTGCCATTAAATTTGTAATAGAGCAATCTAAGTCTATTTGTTTCGACACAATCTCAGAAAGATTTCGATAAGACGCACTATACATTCTAGCCAGAAACACTAAAAATACATAGAGAGAAATAAATTATCATTAGCACGTGATGTGCATGAAAAACTTTTCATCAAAACACATTAATCAGCTTTCATAAACATATGGCTTCTCTATTCAAAAAAATTCATACGGATCAACATCTATGTAAATAGATACTGATGGCACATTGCTTCTAGCCCATTGTTTAATTGCTTGTTGTAACAAAGTGTTTTTTGGTAGCTTTATCAACAATCTATACCTGTATTGCCCACGTAATTTAGCAATTGGTGCTGGAGCTGGTCCTAAAATTTGAAGTGTCTTATTCGCTGGAAACGACGCTGCTAACGTACGAGCTGTTTTTTGTACATATAATTCCTCTTTGCCGGAAATAATTATAGCGATTAATGTTGCAAATGGAGGCATATCGTGAGCTAATCGATCACTAATCTCGTATTCATAAAATGCATCTCTATTGTGTGTAGATAATGCTTTTATAAGAGGATTTTCTGGAGAATATGTTTGTAAAAAAACTGTGCCCATTTTTTTTTCTCTACCAGCACGACCAGAAACTTGATCTAACAATTGATACGTTCGTTCATTCGCGCGTAAATCACAGCCATATAATCCTTGATCTGCTTCGATTATGCCTACCACAGTTAGATTTGGAAAATGGTGACCTTTTGCAAGAATTTGTGTGCCTAAGATAATGTCTACATCGTTTTTATATATTGCATCCATTGCTATACGTAGTGCTTTTGGTGAATTCACTGTATCGCTCGATAGCGTTAGGCAACGAGTATTTGGGAATTCGCATCGGATCGCCTCAGCTACTCGCTCGGTGCCTATGCCTAAAGAAATGCGTGTTTTTTCTGCGTTACACTCTGGACATACTACAGGAAGTTTTTGCATACTACCGCAGTGATGACACATTAGATTGTGTGGATGCTTATGTTCAATTAATGCTACATCACAATTTTCACATTTCCATTTATAGCCGCACTTTTTGCACACAGATAAAGATGCATATCCTCTTTGATTTACAAAAAGAAGAGTTTGCTCTTTTTTATATAAAGCATTGCTTATAGCTGTATATAGCGCAGAAGATATTATTGGTCTGCCTTGTTCTTGTCGCATATCAACTATGTTAACTGTTGGCATTTCTGCATTCGCGAAACGGTTAGGTAATTTGACACAGCCATATTTACAATTTTTTACATTATGCACTGTTTCCAAAGACGGTGTAGCAGATGACAGTATCACATGTATATTTTCAATTTTCCCGCGAACAATTGCCATGTCACGTGCATTATAAAAGCCTTGTTCGTTTTGTTTGTAAGAAGCATCGTGTTCTTCATCAACGATAATTGTGACTAAATTCGTAAATGGAATAAATAAAGCAGATCTTGCACCAATTACTACCATTTTTGCTCCAGAAATTGCTTTTATCCAAATTTCTCGTTTTTTTGTTTTCGTGGTATTTGAATGCCAGACGTATGGGGCAATTTCAAAATACTTTTCAAAACGAATCATTAGCGCAGAGGTTAATGCAATTTCTGGAAGTAGTATTAATACTTGTGATGATTGTGTTGTTTTAAGGCGTTGCATAATTACAGCAAGGTATACTTCTGTTTTGCCTGAACCAGTTACTCCATCTATGAGGTCTACCGCGAAATCTTCCCGCGTTAGTAGCGTATCGACTGCGTTTTGTTGAACATGATTTAATTCTATTGTTTTGCAGTTATACTGATCATTTATTGTAGTTACTCCACATAAATGATCATTTACGAAATCTTCTGTATTAAAATTTACCATCATTTTCAGTGCAATGCCCATCGGTATGATATTGTACTCACAGAACCATTTTAAAAAATTAATATTATTGTTTGACAATTTGTAATTTAGAATTTTAGTAATGTTTTTTATGTTAAATGATTCACGAGAATTGTTCGCATTAATTACCATTCCTAATGTTTTTCTATTACGTAATGGAACAATAACCAATTGGCCATTGTCTATACAAACGTCTGCACTATATTTTAGTAATTTATCAAGTCCTGTTGCTAATACTACTTCATAACTGTTCACCTGGCGGCTCCATAATCTTATGCTTCGTTTTTATAGTAACAGTATTGTTTCGCTAATATGCCTATCTATGTTCAAAAATATGCCTATCTATGTTCAAACACATGAGAGAAAAACTGAGAAAAACTATTCTTCACTTTACAAAAATAACAACTACAAGTTGCCTGAAATCTGTTTTCGGATTTTAGGAACGTCTCTTAGGTGGTACGCGCATTGTGGGCCCTGAAGGGTTCGAACCTTCGACCCCCTGATTAAAAGTCAGATGCTCTACCACCTGAGCTAAGGGCCCTCGCCAGTGATGATATGAAAGTATTGATGCAGTTGTCAAACACATGTATAAGTTCACATACTTTGAGACTGCCCCGCGAGAGTTGCACTCCTACGAATATACTCCATTGGGGTTGCCCCATTCAACGAAGAATGAGGGCGGTAATTGTTATATTTCTCCGTAT
>JAITIY010000037.1 GCA_031279185.1 Holosporales bacterium | reverse complement strand
TGGATTTTGGCGAATAATGTGACGACGCGCCATAATGCGATAAGTCAAGCGTATGTAACATTTCAGCCAAATAAGCCTGATACGTATGACATTTTATCGGATAATTTTAGGATTATATTTATTGAATTGAAGAAGTTTAATCCTCAAAAAGAAGACGTACGCGACACCTTAACGGCATGGCTTTCGTTTTTGGCAAATCCTGTTTTCATGGATGCAGAATTTTTGCAGATTGAGGAAGTTAAGGAGGCGATGGAGACGCTGAAGTATATCAGCGCGGATGATGAGGTGAGGGCAATTGCGGATTTGAGTAGGAGGACGATTAACGACCGGAACAGCGAACTTACTGTGGCAAAGCAAATTGGGAAGGAAGAGGGGCTGGCTGAAGGAGAGGCGAAAGGAAAAGCTGCAGGGATCGCTGAAGGAGAGGCGAAAAAGGCTCGTGAAGCAGCCATTACTATGCTTGCTGACGGATTAGTTATCGAAAAAGTTAGTATGTATACAGGGCTTGCTATTAGCGAAATCCAAGCCTTGCAGAAAAGGATTTAGACTACACTCCATTCTCCGCTTTCTATATATGTCATAAAGATACGACAAAAGGCACTCTATGAACAATGCAGCGAAAACGACACCTGCGCCCAAGTACGCCAAAAGCTTGGCGTTATTTCACGCGACTTATTTCAGGCAAAAAAAATACTGCACGATGTAGCCAAAGGTATTGCTCCACCATCGAAGCGTCCGCAAAAAATCAATCGACCGTTGTACACAAAAACACAAATCGCTGGCGAATAATATAACGCCAATGAGACAGGAACTTAGACGAAACGTGGATAATATATT
The DNA here is from genome assembly GCA_031279185.1 of Holosporales bacterium. Taxonomy (GTDB): domain Bacteria; phylum Pseudomonadota; class Alphaproteobacteria; order BNTO01; family BNTO01; genus JAITIY01. The sequence continues at coordinate 4,659 of JAITIY010000037.1, read as the reverse complement.
AACTACCGTCCACATTTTGAATTGAATGGATTGACGCCCATGGAGTATATTCGCAATTCTCCGGATTAATCCTATTGAGAAATTTTGGGGCACATTGAAACGAAGAATCCGTGCTGTGATGGAATTGTTTGGGAGTCTAGAGGAAGCAATTATTCAATGCTTTAGAAATACTATTGATGAAATAAAGGCGGCGCCCCATTCTCCGCGGGTTTGGCTATATTTGCATGTGGCTATAATTATTTAGCCCCAAAGCGAATCAATCAAATATTCTGCGCAACCATGATTTATACTTTCGTACACTTTTTTTCTTATACATTGTATTTATAAGTTGTGGTTTTTTATTTGAAGTATCATTTGTCTGGTCGTTTAAGGTCATACCATTTAACTCATTTTGATTACACTGATTCCTACTATTGTAATAACTGTTGTTTTTTCTATTTTGATCATATTGTGAGTTATTTCTTCGTCTGTATGAAAAATTAACCATCTTTTTTACAGAATCAGAGTTGTTGCCCTCTTGAGGGAAATTGTTTTGTGGCAATTTTTTATTATCCTCACCAACACAGTTGATAGTTGTTGTCAAATTTTTATTACATTGGTTGTCCTCTTGTTGAATACCTTGTACACAATCCATTGAACTTCCTAATGAAAACAGCACTGGAGATCCATCACAATTATCAATTATAAAACTCTCTGCCTGCAGATTAGAATCATCCTGTATCGTTATAATGCAAGAATTTTTTTGCTCTATCTCTAGTATTTCTTTTCGTTTTTTGTTTAACAAAAAATTACAAATACCAACTGGAACACTCACGTTTACTGCGCTTGTATTAACAGAGTGTTTTTCAAGTAAACGTAATATAGTAGATGCAAAATATTGTATCGAATACGTTGCACCTTTACCCCTGCAATACGGACATTTCTCACGATATCGCTCCATGACACTTGATCGAAGTCTTTGTCTAGATATTTCCATCAAGCAAAACTGACTAATGTGTGACACTTGAATACGTGCTCTGTCTGCCTCAATCTCTTTAATAAAACATTTTTCCACTTGGTTAATGTGTGCATCCTCACACATATCGATAAAATCAATGACGATTAGTCCAGATAAATCTCGTAGCCGTAATTGCTTGGCAACTTCTTTTGCAGCTTCTAGATTTATTTTTAATGCCATCGCACTAACATTACGTTCTTTGATTGATTTTCCAGAATTTACATCAATGGAAACCAGAGCTTCTGTTTGTTCAATAACTAATGAACCACCAGATACAAGCGGCACCCTTGAATTTACCATTGCAACAATTTGTGGCTCTAAATCAAACGTATTGAACAAAGAAACCCCTGTATCCTTAAATAGTTTTACTTTTTTAACTCCATTAGGAGACAATTTTTTCATAAATGCACGAATTTGTTTATGTGCATATGGTGTATCAATTAAAATTTCATCCACGTCTTTCTTATAAAAATCTCGTACTACTCGCATTAAAACATCAGCTTCTTCGTGAATAAGCATTGGGGCATTAGATTCAATAGTTTTGTCCTTTATTTCGTTCCACAAACGCTGCAAATATTCATAATCTTTACGTATTTCCGTTTGAGACCGCTCCTGCCCAGCAGTTCTAATGATTACAGACATTTGCTTTGGTACATCAAGCTGATTTAACGTATCTTTTAATCTGATTCTATCGTCATTTTGGTGAATGCGTTTTGAGATCCCACCATTTCTATCTCCAGCTTTTGGCATTAATACACAATACTGACCAGAGAGAGATAAGTACGTTGTAAACATTGCACATTTCTCACCACGTGCATCCTTAATAGCTTGAACTAGTAATACCTGTTTGTTGCGAATTACTTCCTGGACATTATAGCGGTAGCGTTTTTTGATTTTCTTCGTTTTGATTTGATTTTTTTGTGACTGGTTGTGCTCGCTCAATTCGATTTCTGGATACAAAAATAAATCAGTTTGATCGCGCTCTGCTAGTTCCGCAGATGCTGTTTCTTCTAGTATTTGTTCTTCGTCAGGCTTGTCCAAATCTTCCGCAGGAATGTTATAGTAATCTTCATGAATTTCTGCGAATGGTAGAAATCCGTTCTTATTTCCACCATACTCAATAAAAACAGACTGCAACGACGGCTCTATACGCACTACCTTCGCTAAATATATATTCCCTTTTATTGGCTTTTTGTCGCAAATCTCAGAATCATAATCAACCAATTCCCCATCGCATACCACAGCGACCCGTGTTTCTTCTGTATCTTGCACGGCGACAAGTATTTTTTTTGTCATAAACTACAATCTCTAATATATATCGTTGTACGACATTTTTATAAATTCGTCGTACGTTGCGGAGACTTTTTACACTTTTCGTAATGATGATCGCCAATTTTCGCGAAATAAAACGATTCACCAAATTTCTTATAAGATTAGGCATTACAAAAATGCCAATCCGTAATAAACAGTCTAACAAGTGTATATTTCTCCAGAAATAAACTACATTGTAAATGTATCATTTAATTTGTACATTAGCTCACCTTTTTAAACGTTTTCTCTCCCTCTCTAAATAAGCTAATCTCGAATCCAGATATCTCTCCTTTTGCATCGAGAACAAAATGTAAATTACACGAATCGTCATCACAATAATTTTCAGATAGCGGCTCTTTGTCTACTGCAAAAACAACTCCACCAATATGCTTTAACGGAACCGTTTTCCCTCTGTAACAAAAATAAATGCATTCTGACTTTTTCTTTATTGATGCCGCCCCATAAAAACTGCTTTGATATTCGCCTGTAATTGACTTAGGCATAGGCCCCTTCACAAAACAATCATACTGTCTTTCGTACGATTTTCTAATGCGATTAATTTTTTTTAATATGGAAACAGACCAGTCACGATTATGGACACCCAAATACATATCGAGAATTTTATATGCCAGAGCTTCAGTTACGAGATTAGAAGAATTCGAACCATAATTACTAAAAATAACAAATCCAAATTTATAATCCGGCACACAGATCCAAATACTGCGCCAACCTGTGCCAGCACCTTGATGGGAGAATATATTAATGTATCGTCCATCTGCGCCATATTGCATTCCATACATACCGTTGCCGTAGTAAAAACTGTCAGGGTTCATTCTTTTTATTGGAAACTGTATGTTATCTTTGCGTACGCTTGGTATCCCGATATTTTTAGATGATATTGCTTGCCATGCACGCTCGGAAAGTAACCGGGTGCCTTTGTTTGGTCCGAATTCTATAATCCCTCTATTGGCAAGACATGCAATAAGTTTGATGTAGTCGCTTGTGCACGAATTGACACCAGACGTTCCACCGAAAACGTACTGATACACTGAATCTACAGCTACGACCTTTCCATTACGAAGCTTGTGTCCTGAGGCTAACCCAGTGTGACGTTTATCTTTTTTAAAAAAATGAACGACTTTTTGCCAAATACTACTAAAATGTACGCCAATTGAAGAACGTTGCATGTCTAATGGATCAAAAATGTATTCTTTAGCCACGACATGAATCGGCTTGCCAGTAATTTTCTCAACTAACATTCCAGCAATTCCAACGCAAATATTTTGGTATCCAAATTTCACACCAACTTCATTTTTCATTCTAATTTGTGCGAGCTTTTCTATAATTTCCTTTTGTGAAAAATCTAAATGCCATATAGAATCTCCTGAAAAAGGAGGCAATCCAATACAATGAGATATTAAATGACGAACTTTAACTTGCTGAGTTACTGCATCATCTTTTAGTTTAAACCATGGCAAATAATCCACGACTTTATCATCTAACGAAATTTTCCCTTCATCAACTAATTTTTGTATTATGCAAACTGTCACTATTTTAGAGCAAGACATTATGCAGAATATAGTGTCTTGTGTTACCTCATCTTTTTTACATGCCGCAAGTAGGCCATCATTTATAAATGTCAGCACACCATTTTCCACTATCCCAATAACGATACCAGGGGCCTGCCATTCTTGCCTTGCTTTTTTCGTATATTCTATGAGTTCTAGCTTGATATCCTCGACAGTCCTATGCTGCAGTCCGACTTCTGCCTGCGCTAACGTACTGATGCAAGTAAATAACGCTAGAAAACACGCTAACTTGATTTTTGCAATGATTTTTGCAGTGTATGAGTTTTTACTAAATTTTAACAACGAATCGCCTTTGTCAAATTCACGGCCACACTCACGTGTAGATCTTGTACTTGGCGTATCTTCTCATAAAATAGTCTTGATTGTATAGACCCACTAGTAGCTGTGTACTCTGGCTATTTTACTGCGGAGGCCAAACACGTTTGGGCCAAACGGCAGCACCAAGTGCGCAACAGTTAGCACTTTATTCACACATTCCTCGTAATCTTTAAGTATTCGTGGTGTTTGGCTGTGTAATTTATAAAAGAGCGTCGCATATGCAGCTGCAGTTTAGTAGACAGACTTTATCAGAAGGTTAATAATGTAAAAATCATGTGGTAAGCATCGCAAGTACAGTATAATTATCTTAATGTTGGTACAGTTTGAGCATACGCAATGATTAATTTGTTAGATCCGAAGCTTGATTACATTTTTAAGACCATATTTGGTAAAGATGATAAAAAACCGTTGTTGATTTCGTTTTTGAATGCGTTGTTTAAGGGG
>JAITIY010000008.1 GCA_031279185.1 Holosporales bacterium | reverse complement strand
TACAATACTCCCGAGAGATCCCGGAAAGTGTACATCGACGGTGCAGGTTACTGGTGTGATGATGTTTTTGATATAGCTAATATTTGTTATGCCTTCTTGAAATGTAAATTTGCCGATTGTGGCGTCTGTGAAGGCTGTTGGGGCGAAATTTGTAATACCGTTTGGGACAAGTATTTCGCTGATTGCGGTTGCCGCGAAAGCGTTGGTCCCGACAGTTCGGATCGTGTCTGGTAATATCAGCTTGCGCAAGCCTGTGCAGCCTTGAAATGCGGATTCGCCTATTGTTGCAAGATTTGTGAAGCCGATTAATTCAGCTAAATTTACAGAATCTTTAAATGCATTTGACGCAATTTCTTCTCCCCACATTGATATATTTAAGCGTGTTATTGAGCCACTGCGGGCGCAACTAGCAACGACATCACGTTCGTCTTGTTCTAGGGCGCGTCCAAAAAGGTACACAGACGAAAGCTGTTGCATTTGCGCATAGTCAAGTATCTGTGGAGAGAAGCTTTTGTATGCGAATAAGTGCTTTATTTCGCCAATGTGCGCCGCTAAATCTGCTGACAGTTCTGCTTCATTATTCAAGAAAACGAACTCATACGGTGTTGCGCCAAACGTCGCCAACGTTTTAGCGATCGTAGCGTTTGTTTGTTCGTCACATTTTGTGGCGTTACGCGTTGTTGATGTAAGCATCGTTGAAATTTGCGAGGCAACTCCTCTATGAAGCTCGGTTTTACCGGTCTGCTTCAGGAAGTCCTGGTATATCGTCGTCGGATATTGCGCTGCAAAATTTTGCAGCAAATCGCGCATTTCGGAAGTAATCTCGGCAAGATGGGAGGCCGCAGCAATGCGACGCGTTTCTTCCGAAATGTTGGCATCAGCGGAATCGGCGGTCACTGCGTCTATTGCCGTGCGGATTTTTGTGCACAAAGCAGTACGCGCTGCGTCAAATTGACCAAACGTTGCCGTCAACGCTTCGATTTCTCGCGCATCTTTTCCCATTGCGCGCCGCAATAGGGAAACATGCAACGCACTGAGCGTACTGTTGTGTCCTAGTGATATGGCCGTTTGTTCAAGCGCATACAGTCCCTGGAGTTTTACATCACACTGTACACTGGCACCAACGCAAATCCCGTGAAACCCGCAGGAACCTATATATACATATTATACATTTTACTAAAAACAAAACTAGGCGCGAACGAAATATTCACTTATAAATTACACACTAAAACACCACGAATACCTAAAGATTACGAGGAATGTGTGAATAAAGTGCTAATGCTAAATTTATCAAATAAATTAATTAAAATAGCCACAAATTGGATATTGTTACAGTACGTATAGTTATATAAACATGGTGTACATTTTCATGAAAAAACCAGTGTTACTCTGTTCTTACATCTGTATCGTATCGTTTGCAAAAGCTACACCAACAGCAACAGGTATTTTTGTAGAAGCAAATATCGGTAAAAATTACACATTAGTAGAAGAATTTTTTCGTAAAGATGGACAAAGCAAAAGTATAAAATCTAATTTTTTTAAAGAAAGTAACCATGCTTACTGTGTAAGCGTTGCTGTTGGATTTGGAAAAGAAATGTCTGGAGGATTTTATGTCGGAGGGAAAGTTTACGCTTCTTACAGTACTGCAGATATTGTAAGAAATGAGAAAACCCCTGGAAAAATCATAAAATTTACGCATCCTAATGGCGCAGAAAAAACGTTTAACATATTGCCATACAACATGAGCATAAAACCAATGTACTCGTACGGTGCTTCTGCAATGATTGGTTACAAAGTAATACCTAATTTGCTTGTTTCCGTATATTGCGGTGTAGAACGAGTTAATATCAAGATAGATCAAACCTTCATAGGACATTACAGTCCTGCGCCTAATATAATTGATATTATTTGCTTTAGCCAAGGCTCTGAGCTAGAACAAGAGCTAACTGTTAATGAACAAAAAATCAAGGTAAACGTGCACAATAATGGAGATATGCGCCCTAATATAATGTACTTTGTGCCAGGCATTAACGCTAAGTATTACCTATCACGAAGTATAAATGTTGGCGTTGATGCTAGTCTAATTCTTGGAAAAGAAAAAGCATTAGATGCTCAATATTTTAGTGAAAGTGGAAAGTATAATATCGGAGACAATAATTTTAATGCAGACGCTATCTCTATATTTAAGTGCAATGCTTTTATTAAAGCGTTTGGCTTTAGATTGTGTCTCTGTTGCGGTATGACGTTTTAGCTTAAATCTAATATTTATTACGGGCAATCAACATTGCTGCGATGTGCTTAAAGATTTCATCGTCTTTATGAAATTCTCTTTGTTATTCTACCACAAAATTGAGAATACTAAATTTTGATGCGAATGACGGCATTTTGCAGTTGTTTTCAAAACACTCACGCAGGTGTTTTTGTCAGAATCATTGTGGAAATCAAGGTTAGGTGTTTAAGACTGCTTTAATTTTTCTAACATACCATTCAGATTCTGGTGCCGCATACGATAATACAACAAAACGATATAACTGCGGATCATTTAGTTGTACTGCTTGATAGTGTCCTGGTGAATGAAATAGAAACCTTATCTCTTGATATGGCGAGAATATGCAAATGGATTGTACGTAATCAAGCAAGCATTGAGATTTAGTGTTTTGGCGAAGTACTATAAGATTGTAATCGTTTACAAAAGCTGCGAGTTCGAGCATATCTGCTTGGACTGTTGCCGGTTGTATCATTTGTCTACCAAGAAATGAAACAGTCCAATCTTCTCTTGGCCTTTTTACTAATCCAGTTGAATATAAACCAACTGTTCCTGCTGATTCAAATTGTAATGATTGGTGTTTAAAATCTTCTAATGATCTTCGAGTTCTGCGCAAATCCCCGCTTAATGCTGAATTAAGTGCACCTTGGAAGAATAGATCCACGTCACTTAGTTTCTGCATTAATGTGCATGATTCTGCTCTTAAGGATTTTAAATTTCCACATAAAGCATCTCTGTACAGCAAAGAATTTAATCCACATGCATTTAGTGTATGTCCGTCAGTAGAACCACACTCGATTGTATTCGCATATAGTTGTTGATGTAGTATCGCATTTAGCAAGTATAAATAATCTGTAAATTTATCGTACTCAAATGCATACATGCTGTCTACAATATTTTTTACAAATAAAGCATCTATACTTGTTTGATCACATATTTGGTCAATTATCTGTTGATTAGTGCTTAATGTGCGAATTTTGGCTTCATATTCATTAGATATCGATGCTCTAAAGTCAGCTAGATTGTCAATACTAGCTACAAATTCGTCATGATTAGTAACGATTTTCATCGCTTTTATTAATTTATCTTCTTTTTGGTGCGATACTATCCAATCATCTCGCGATGATAGATAATCTCCAACTGTATCTAAAAATTTAAATATCGATTGAAGATCATCTTGAAGTACTAATACTTGCTGAACACGTTGATGAAAATCTATGCTATTTATAGCTGCAGCTGCTCGTAACCTGATGTACCATTCTAAATTTTCTTGACCACAACTAATCCAAGCCTTTTGCATAAGACACGCCGCGTGAGATTTCATTTGATCAATAAATGTTTGTTCTCTTGCGTTTGTTATGCATGGCGCAAATTGAAAATTTTCAGTTACAAACACTTTATTTATAAAGTCAACGATATGTAAAAATCTGCTTCTTTCGTGTCTTTTCATGGCAATTTCTGCATCGTAAACAGATATAAGAGCGAAAATGTAACTAGGACAAAGTGGTTGTATGATAGCTGGTTGATCATATACTGTAGCATTCGCGCACATGTATACTGGGTTCTTAGCTTGTGTTTCATACAACACATTTACACTTCTAGCCAATTCCATTTTTGTAGATAAGTACTCGATCCATCCAGTCTGTTCCGCGGGTCGCTCGGCAGCGATTGCAGAAAATATAAACAAACATGAAGCAGAACAAACAAAAAAATAGCACGAACTAATGAAGTTTTTGGCCTTGTTTTTTAGCGCGAACATTGATGCTTCCAACAAAAGAAAGTTAACAATGACATCTTGGCAAAGATTTATTAATTAATTATGAACAATTGATTTGATTTTTATTTGGAGAATATTTGTACCTGTGCTAATATAATACTGATATATTGTTATGTTTTGCATCAAAAGAATGAATTGGCGAGTTGTATCATATACCGTCATTGGTGCCATATGCATTGGACTACTTCTGTTCTTTTACAGAGCGGCGGATCCAATTAGTGCAGATAATGTTGGCATTTCTTACGACATAGAACAGGGCGTGAAAGCGTTAGTTATTGCGTTGTTGGCGTGGGTTATAGTCAGATTTGTAGCAATATTTTGCTGGCACCCAATAGAAAAAAAGCACGGTAAACCTGTCTCTCGCGTTTTGAAAGATTCCATTGCTATCATTATTTATGCAATCGCTGCTGTTTTTATTTTAGTTTGTGTATACGGCAAATCGGCCACTGGTGTTTGGGCCTCATTAATGATGACGTGCACTGGTATTGGATATGCAGGTAAATCGTTTATCAAAGATTGTATTGCAGGTGTAATTTTAGACTTTACTGGTAATTTTAAAACTGGAGACTGGATTAAACTTCCAGATGGAGAAATGGCCAAAGTACATAGAGTTAAATTACGAGAAACTGTTTTTAAGCTATTAAACGACGCTACATTAGTCCTTAGTAACAGGAAGCTATTGGATGATGCAATGGTAAATTTTAGCTACGAAAAAGATGAGTATTGGGATGGCATTGACGTAGTATTAGATAGTTTTATTCCTGTTGATCGCGGTCGCCGTATTTTACAAGCAGCTGCGTCAGGGGCTGTTGGTGTTGTTGAAAAACAAGCAAAGGTTTTTGCATCAAATGTGGATGGTGGAAGTGTATCTTATAAGGTGTTTTTCAAAGTACCTGGGTTTGCAATGCAAAAGACAGTTATACACAATGTTATTCAGACAATTGTGCAACATCTCACTGAACACAATATCAATTTGGCGGAGGATACTTGTAGAATATTTAGGGGCAGTGACGAAGCAAACGAAGCCGCTTCAGTGAGATTTACACCTGCATTTCAAGTGGCACGTCTTAGTCCGCTTTTTGCTGAGTGTTCTGAAACTGAATTAACAACAATATCTGCAGTTTTAACACCAAAGTACTGTAAAGCTGGTGAGGTGATTATCGCCGAAAAAAGCACAGGCAGCTCAATGTTTTTTATCGCGGAGGGCGTTGTTGAGATATCTATACAAGTGCAAAGTTCTGAAAAATCGCCAGATGCTAGCGTCAAGAAACACATAACATATTTGGTTACAAACGATTTCTTCGGAGAAGGCGGCGTTCTTCATAATTCTCCAAGAAATGCTACTGTTTCTGCGCATACTGACGTCATGATTTACTCACTTGAACGAGAAAACTTAAAACGTATTTTGGTAGAAATGCCTAATATCGCAATCAAAATAAGTGAGGCGATTATCACACGAAGGGAAGAAACAGCTGATATAGCTAGTAAAACTGCTAAAAGTTTACGAGATAGAAAAAAACTGACATCAGAATTCGCAGCTGCGTTGAGGAATTTTCTTGGTATTTAAACACACTAGCAATCTCGTGACAACGCGCTTTAACTTGGACAATACACAAGTAAAAATTTCTTTTCATTTGGTTAAACTTATCCATTCGTCTTCATTGATTGTACGTATTCCAATACGTTCCGCTTCTGTTTTTTTCTGACCAGCGTTTTCACCAACAACAACAATATCTGTATTTTTAGATACATTTGAACCTATCTTCGCCCCAAGAGATATTGCCTTCGCCTTTGCTTCACTTCTGCTAAAACGCAAAAATGTTCCAGTAAAAACAATTGTTTTTCCTGCAAACATAAGTGTGTGATTTAGTTGATCTGCTTTTTCTTGCTTTAAATTGACGTGTTGTACTAATTCGACAATCATGTCACGCTGCTCTTTTACGAAAAGTACGATATCTTTCGCAGTCTTTTCGCCAATTCCATCTATCTCCAATAAGTGAGTCATTGTGCATTCAAGAAAGGACTCAATTCTTTGATAGTGTTGTGCTAGCAACATCGCTGTTTGCTTACCTACTTGAGGAATTCCAAGCGCATATATAAATTTGTCTAACGTAGCTGTTTTGCAAAAATCTATAGCATTAAATAGCTTTTTTACTGATAGCATTCCCCAACCGTCTTCTTCTTCTAACGGTACTAAGCTATGCTTTCTTTGTTGTGGACGTCTATTAAACGATGAAGGCGCTGTCTCCGTTTGATTAGCTCCTACTTGCTGAAACAAATCACAATAAACTAGAGCACCACGACACTCAGCGTTTCGTTGTTTTAGTGTAAATATATCAACGAAGTTACATATACGGCCTGTATTGTATAAAAATTCAATATTTCGTTCACCAAGTCCATTTATCTCCATCGTTGTAGCAAAATGCAGCAATTGTCCAATCGCCTGCGCTTTGCATTGAGATCCAGCTAAGCAGCGCATCTCTTGTTCATCCATCTGTGCACCACATGATGGACATGATGTTGGATATACAATCGGCTTCGCATCTACTGGTCGTTTATTTAGAATAACACGTACGATTTGTGGAATAACGTCACCTGCTCTTTGTAAAATCACAAAATCTTTAATGCGTAAACCTAGTCGTTCGATTTCGTCTTTATTATGTAAAGTAGCCCTGCTAATTAGAGCGCCTCCAAGGTACATCGGTTCGAGTAACGCCACAGGAGTGAGCACTCCGCTTTTCCCTATTTGAAAAATAATATCGCGTACAATTGTCTCACATTGTTCAGCCTTAAATTTATGTGCGATTGAATGACGCGGAATACGCCCAACTTCGCCTAATCTCTTTTGCACGGAACGATCGTTGATTTTATACACAACACCATCAATTTCATACGGAATATTTTCTCTGATTTTTTCGATTTCTTGATAATAATGAAACGCGTCCTGCAAAGAATGGCACAGATTAACCGGATTTATTGTTTGAAATCCACATTTGTTTAAAAATGAAACAACATCTTCTTGTGTAACAAACTCATCTGAAATAATTTCGTAAGCTAAAAACCTTAACCTTCGCTCTTTAGTTACGTTTGCATCAAGTTGTCTAAGAGACCCAGACGCAGCATTTCGTGTATTTGCAAAATATGGTTCATTAGTTAATTTTCTTTGTTTGTTTAAAAATTCAAGAGTTTGCTTCGTCATGTAAACTTCGCCACGTACCTCAAAACGTTTCATACAATGTGTTGCATCTTTTGGGATGATTAACGGTATGTCTGTTATGGTTTTTATATTCTTAGTAACATCTTCACCGACAAAACCATCACCTCTTGTTGTGCCTTGCGTCAATACTCCGTTTTCATATATTAATGAAACAGATAATCCATCAATCTTTAATTCTGCCAATATATCGAGTGAATCGCTATTTTGTCTTTTTAGAAAACGATAAGCTTTATCAAAAAATACCACCACTTCATTTTCAGAAAATGCGTCTTCTAATGAAATCATTTTTGTTTGATGTTTAACTTTTTTAAACTCTTGTTGCGGTGTGCTCCCAATTCTGTGAGATGGACTATCTGAACGCACTAAATCTGGATATAAATTTTCTAAATGGCTGTTTTCTCGGCGCAGAAGATCATATTCATGGTCAGAAATTTCTGGCTGAGACAATGTATAATACAAGTAATCGTGATACGCTATCTCTTTTGCTAATTGAACCAATCTAATTTGGGCAGCCTTTTTATCGATTCGGTCATTATAATTTTGATTGTTTTCGTTTATGTGTTCTTGCATATAAATACCACTTTATTATCTAGGCCAGTAATTTGGAAGCGCTGCTGTCCATGAATACATGCGATTTTGCACAAAGGATATCTTCCATGAATGTAGGAAAAGTGTTTTTTTTATAGTTGTTCCTAAAAGGTAAAACGTTTTTTTTAATAGATCGTATTTCTCGTCTCCAACAATCGGATGTCCAATTGCAGTCATGTGTATTCTCAATTGATGTTTTCTGCCAGTCAATGGCGTAAGTTCTACGTCTGACCAATTCTCTGCTGAATTATAAAATAATACGTTATATCTAGTGATAGCTGTTTTCCCTCTTTCTGTATCTATTTGCGTTGTGATGTCTTTTTTATTGTCTGATATCGGCAAAGTAACGTCTCCTGTTGTTGTTAACATTTTCCCAAAAACAATGGCTCTATATGTTTTTTTTATTTTTCGTTCGCGAAATAGTTTTGTCAAATAAACTGCAGAACTCAGTGTTTTTGCTATAAGCAACAGTCCACTAGTAGCACGATCTATCCTGTGTACTAGTCTATATTCTGTAGATTTCGTCTTCAGCCATTCGTCAACATTCATCTCAACATTCTTCCCTCCTTGCACGTTTAAGCCTGCTGGTTTGTTTATAATCAAAAACTCTGGTGTTTCGTCAATAATTAAATCGTCTAGACTATAGTCAACGTTTTTTAGTGGAACATTTGTTGACAATTCCTGTAACCTTTCGTGTAAACGCACTTCAACTGATATTTTATCTCCTGCTACTAATTTGACACCAGATGTTGTTTTCATTCCATTCACACGAATTAAACGATTGCGTATCGATTTTTCAATTACACCATGTGTGCAACCTTCGTACTTGCGCTTCAACCATCTATCTAACCGTGACGAAAAATCTTCACAATAAACAAAATCAACGAACAATAAAGGCATAATTAACCTTGTTCAAATCTTTGCAACAACATATCACTTTTTGCTTTATTGTTCCCACCATGCAGAAAACTTTTGATTGTTATCTTGTATTTTTATTACCTCGCCAATTCGCGGAGTAAGTAAACAAAATGATGCGTTTTTATATTGTGTTTTTTTTAATAACTTATGCAACGGCTCATCCCACGCGTGGTTTGCCCCAATGGACAGTCTGCAAATGTGTATTGGAATAAGTTTTTTTGCGACCAAATCTTTTGTGGCTTGAATTACTTGACTTGGATTCATGTGGTTTTGTGGCCATCTTTTATCGTATTGTCCGCTATTTAGCAAAACAAAATCTATAGGTGCAAACTTTTTACCAATATCGACGTAGTGCTTACTGTATCCACTATCTCCACCAAGATAAATTTTAAGAGAATCTTCGCTAGAATTTCGCTTGTATTCAATTAAAAAAGATCCCCACAACGCCTTATTTCGAGTAAATCCTCTTCCTGAAGAATGGTGAGCCGGCAAACAATGTATTTTGAGATTTTGGTGTGATTCCTCAACAAATATTTCGTCCCATGACATTTCTACTATTTTACTATTGTCAAATTTCCATCGTCTAAAGTGTGCACCAACACCTATTGGACAAACTACTTTGCCTATTTTTTGTTTTAGTTGCAGAACAGTTTCATAGTCTAAATGATCCCAGTGATCGTGTGTAATTATCAGGAAATCAATATTTGGAATATTTCGTGCATGGTAGATGTTCGTGCCAGCCATAGCTTTCGGGAAAAACGGAATTGGTGACGATATTTCACTAAAAAGTGGATCGACTAGAATACGTATGCCATGTATTTGAATAAAACATGATGCGTGTCCTAACCAAATTATCATATCTTCATTTTTATCGAGTTCTTCAAAATTAACGGCAAGCGCTGATATTGGTAAATGTGGTATTTGCTTTTCAGTTTTAGTAAAAATCGACAAAATAAAATTCAATTTCATAAAAACACGAGGTAACCACCACGTTTTTATTTGATTGTTCTTTGATTGTATTGCTTCATATAAATTATGAAATCTGCCATTTTTATAATTGACGATAGATCCAATTTTTTCTATGTGCTGTGCTGTGTATATTTTGCCAAACATCGGTAATTTCGTGTACGCGATTATAAACGTAATTACAATGCATATTGTGAGTATTATATATAAAGACGCTTTCACGAATGTAAGTCCGCTCATTTATTATTGCTCGTATGCGAGTTGTTGTTTACAACAGTTATTTAATATTCCATTACTTTTATCTTTTTAACTAAGCAAACCAACGCATGCAGTATCCGATATGTATATGTTCATATATTGTTAGACTGCTCAGCAAAAAAACCATCCAGCGTAAAATATATCCCATTGGAATGAGTTCTTTCAATCACAATGCCTACGTACACACTAAGCATAGACACAATTTTGAGCTTATATTTCTTTATAATGCCATTTTGACATCCTATAATATATTACGTATACAGAGTTTTATCAGAAATTTTTCATTTATTAGGCAATACTATAGTGAAGAAAGATTGTGCGTGATAGAATTACACAATTTTGCGTAATGTCATTTATTTTATGAAGTTTAACGCTGCTGAGATTCCTAAATTACAGGAAAAATGTCGCGCGATCTTTGAAGAATTCAGGCGGAATAATCCGTTACCACAAACAGAGTTGTTATATTCCACACAATTCTCTTTGGTTGTTGCAGTTGTATTATCAGCACAAGCAACGGACAAATCAGTAAACAAAGTAATGGAAATAATTTTGCATCGAGTTGATTCACCACAAAAAATTGTAGAGCTCGGGGAACATGCATTTGCAGAACTAATCAAATCTATCAACATATATCGAAATAAAGCACGTCGAATTTTTGAAATGGCACAAATTATTATTGACAAATATAATGGGGCTGTTCCCTTGGATTTTGATACATTAGTTAAACTTCCTGGTATTGGAAATAAAACTGCGAATGTGATTCTTAATGTTTTAACAGGAGCGCGCAGAATTGCTGTTGATACTCATGTTTTGCGTGTATCTCATAGATTAGGATTATCGATATCCAAAACACCCAATGCTTTGGAAGCTGATTTATACGTAGTTGTGCCAGAAGAGTTTTGGGAATACGCAAACTTTTGGCTAGTATTGCATGGAAGATATATCTGTTTGGCTAGAAATCCTAAATGCGACAAATGTGTAATACTGAAATATTGCACCGTCCAAAATAAAGAAATATGACCAAACAATGTTGGTCATAATGTTATTAGATTTATAACAATCAAAAAGAGAAATTAAGCACACTCTGTTTTTATTTACAATAATTCATGCAGTGTTGGAGGAATGTTAATACCAATATCGTTTAGAGCGTTGAAAATTTTTTCTCTCACATCTTCCGTCTCCTGCGGCGTACAATAAGCTAATGTTCTAAACATGTTAGCAATCTTAACGCATTCCTGATCAGCAGTTTGCTGAGGATTGTTGCTACGTTTAATTTTATTTATTGATATATCAAATTTTGCCAAAAGTTGTGATTTTGCGTTTTGCGCTTGTGATGTATTACATATCTGCGACGTTTTCTTCAGCTCGGCAAGATTTCTACAATCATATTGTTCAAGTTTCCATTGAACCCATTGTGCAAGTCTAGTTTTGGTTTCTGCATCCATATTCACCATAGCTAAAGCAGCGCCAAAACATTTAACAAATGCATTGCTATCTTGTGCTTTATTATTGCTATTCTCAATATTATATAGACTTGCTTCAATTAGACTAATAAGGTCACCTTCTGCAATGCGGTTAAATTTTATTAAACTACAATCTTCAAGTGTACAATCCTGCTGTACTGGATGATGTTGGTTCCCTGGTAGTGGTCCTAATCGTGCTAAGTACTGTTGCTGCGCTGGCCAGTTGTATTGTCCACCCGGTGGTGATTGTTTTGCTTGCTGACATTGTCGTTTCATTGACGGCCGACCTCGTTGAGCTGGAAACTGTGATTGCTGCGGATGCTGCATCAGCGGCTGTCCATATTGACCTATAAACTGTTGCTGCTGCGGCATCAGCGGCTGTCCATATTGACCTATAAACTGTTGTTGCTGCTGCTGCGGCACCTGTGGTTGTCCATATTGACCTATAAACTGTTGCTGCTGCTGCTGCACCTGCGGTTGTCCATATTGATCTATAAACGGTTGCTGCTGCTGCACCTGTGGTTGTCCATATTGACCTATAAACTGTTGCTGCTGCGGCACCTGTGGTTGTCCATATTGACCTATACACGGTTGCTGCTGCTGCACCTGTGGTTGTCCATATTGACCTATAAACTGTTGCTGCGGCGGCACCTGTGGTTGTCCATATTGACCTATAAACTGTAGCGGATACTGCACCTGCGGTTGTCCATATTGACCTATAAACTGTTGCGGATACTGCACCTGTGGTTGTCCATATTGACCTATACACGGTTGCTGCGGCGGCACCTGTTGTTGTCCATATTGACCTATACACGGTTGCTGCGGCGGATTCGGTTGTCCATATTGTGGATCTACAACCTGTTTTACGACGTTCGCCACACCATTAATAAATGAATTCATTGCATAATTTGATGTAAATAACGTCGATGCAGAGCACAAAAACACTTTATACACAATTTTTTTCATTTTTACCTCATATATATTTACGTATAATTACTTACCGTTTATTTTATCACGAAGTCTATCAAAGATAAATATTCATTTCTTAATTACTTTGTTTACTTTACAATGATTTAGAAACTGTAAGTAATACATTTTAATTTCAACATATTTGGTTACGGTTAGATCTTTAAATGTTCGTTAATTGTAAACCAAAAACTCAAACTATAAGTATAAATTTTTTATCTATATTCTAATAATTTATTTAATTTAAATATTGATATAGTAGTTTTATTGTAGCTGTTAATATTAAAATTAAATTTCTATTAACCAAGTATTAGTAATATGAGTACAGATGTTTATATTATCAATAAGAGAGCTTCAAATGAAAAAGCATGTATATGTACTTGGATTTATGACTGCGCTAAGTTTCGGAATGGTAAATACAGCTAATAGTATGATGGGTAATCCTATGATGGGCATGATGAACCCTATGATGGGTATGATGGGTAACCCTATGATGAGTATGATGGGTAACCCTATGATGGGCATGATGGGCATGATGGGACTCGGAGCTGGAGCGCAATCTGGTGAAACGAAGGAGAACGTAGAAAAAAAATTGAATATCGTTCAAAACAAAGATGTCGCTAATCTTGGCAGATCGATTGTTGCTGCAGTATACGCATTAAAACCCTCAATAGATCAAACAAATATGTATCTTTACATGATGCTTATGATGGAAATGCAAAAAAGCATGCAGCAATCACAGTATCCACAACAAGGTGGTATGAATATGCAACAGCCGTATGCGCAGCCGTATGCGCAGCCGTATGCGCAGCCATATGCGCAACCATATGCACAGCCAGTAACGCAATATGCACAGCCAGTAACACAATATGCGCAACCAGTAACGCAATATGCGCAACCAGTAGTGCAGCAAACGTACCCGACAACCACAACTACAGCAACTGCTGCAGGAGGCAGATTTAAGTAACGTTTACTAGAGATCTTGCCTCAGACAAGATCTTGCACCGTACAGGATTCTATGCTTAGTAAGCTCTCTACAGTTTCTTTTAACGGGATAGAAACTAGAGAAGTATCTGTCGAAGTACAAATCGCATCTGGATTGCCGAATTTTGTAATAGTTGGGCTTCCAGATAAATCTATAGCGGAATCTAAAGAGCGCATAAGAGCTAGCTTTTCTCACATAGGATTAGCACTTCCTCCAAGAAGAATCATAGTGAATCTAGCACCTTCAGATTTACAAAAAGAAGGAGCTCATTACGATTTACCGATTGCATTAGGAATTTTGTCTGCGTTGGATGTTTTCGACAAAATTCAACTACAAGAATACATCATATTAGGCGGGCTAAGCCTAGATGCTTTGATCGCACCGGTTGTTGGTGTATTGGCCGCGGCACTAATGGCGTCTTCTTCTACAAAAGGACTCATCTGTCCATCGCAAAATAGCAACGAAGCCTCATG
This sequence comes from Holosporales bacterium, assembly GCA_031279185.1. Classification (GTDB taxonomy): domain Bacteria; phylum Pseudomonadota; class Alphaproteobacteria; order BNTO01; family BNTO01; genus JAITIY01. The sequence goes on along the minus strand of JAITIY010000008.1, from coordinate 22,861 downwards.
GGCTGGGTCTAGTTTAAATATTTTAGCCGCACCAAATTTGATATCACTGGTTAATCACTTCAAAGGTACAGATATACTTACATCTATTGTCGCGCCAAAGATCAAAATACAAACGACGCAAACATATGGAGATATGCAGGATATAAAAGGACAGTATGTACTGAAACGAATTTTTGAAATCGCAGCAGTAGGACGCCACAATGTTTTAATGCTTGGCCCGCCAGGTGCAGGTAAATCCATGATTTCCCAACGCTTAATTGGTATATTACCACAACTTAATCCGCAAGAAGCCATAGAAACAACAATGATATACAGTTTATCCGGAATGCTTCCTGAAGAAGGCTTAATGGTACAACGTCCATTTCGTTCTCCGCACCATTCTGCGTCATTAGTTTCTTTAGTTGGTGGAGGTATTCGTGCAAAACCAGGAGAAATCTCCCTTGCTCATAACGGTATTTTGTTTCTGGATGAATTCCCTGAATTTTCCAGAGCTACGCTTGAAGCATTACGACAACCATTGGAGAGCGGTGTTATTACAGTATCAAGAGCGAATCAACACATAACATATCCTGCAAAAATACAACTGATAGCAGCAATGAATCCGTGTAGATGCGGGTACTACGGTGTGTCTCAAAAAGAATGCGTTCGTGCGCCAAGGTGCGCTGTTGACTATCAGGCAAAAATATCTGGTCCACTGTTGGATCGTTTTGACATTATAGTATACGTACCGCAAGTCGCCATAGATGATTTACTTCCGCAAAAAAAAGAAAAATTAGCAGAGACGTCTGCAGTTATCCAACAACGAGTTATCAATGCGGTTGAATTCCGCAAGAAATCAAAAAAGCCAGAAAATACAGAACTTATTCCAGAAACGCAAAATTATCTGCGCATTTTTGCAGAAAAAAGAAATATATCTGCTAGAGCATGTACTAAATTATTAAATGTAGCTCGTAGTATTGCTGATTTAGACTTTTCTGATAAAATAAGGAACATTCACATAGAGGAAGCCGTAAATTATAGGTATATAAATGATTTTCTTGCATATAACCACACATAGCGAAACATGACAAATCAAAGTACATTTTGTCCTATTTTTATATGTTGTTACGTTTGCTAATTTTTTATTGTTGCACCACGAATGGAAACTAACATTGATCACAAACTCAAAACAAATAACAAATAACAAGCTCGCCATTATTGAACACGAATTAAAAAATATTCGCGAATACGATTTATATAGTGCTGTTCATTTTCTTAGCAAAATTGTTAATACAACAACTACAGAAGATGAACGTATCAAAGATCCATATTTTCGAACTTATGGAAACGTACAGTTTAGATCTACAGTTAGCCACGCACGTCCAGCAACAGCAATAAATCATGTGGAAATGCACAAAACACAAAATGGAACGTATCAACCAGTGTTATGGGTAAATTTCATCGGAATAGCAGGAATTCAGGGGCCACTGCAATCGATTTACACGGAACGAGTGTTTCGTAATACGAGAAATAAGGACAATGCCTTTGCTGCTTTTTTGGACATATTTAATCACAGATTAGTAGAACTCATGTATACCGCTAAAAAATGGATTCCTGGGTACTCGGCGCTTCAGCCATGTGAATCCCATATAGGAAAAATCATACTTGCACTGTGCGGAATCAATGATCATGAGAAAACACAACGTACTGAATTATTGAATTACTTTATAGCGTACGAAACTATTTTCTGGCGAAGAAAAAGATCTGCGTTGGGTTTAGAACAAATGTTGCAAGATTTTTTTCAAATGCCTATTGAAGTAGCTTGTGATCAATGTATGACAGTTTTTTTGAAAGATAATCAACTAACGAAACTAGGCGTAATGTCTACACTAGGTAGAGACATATGTATCGGAAATAGGATTTGGTATAATAATCGAATTTTTGACGTTTTATTACTTGATTTACCTATAGATGTTTATGAATCTTTTAACAGTTACACTAATAGTGACAATTGGTTACATTTAACACGTTTATGCAAAAATTATTTACCTTTTTCAGTTTACGTTCGTTATTTTATTCAAATCAAAAGTGATAACAAAAAACAACTTGTTTTAGGAGAGAGCCACTATCTTGGATTTAATACGTGGTTAGGAACTAAGCCGTTGCAAGAAGAGCAACTATATAGACTACATGATCACAATTCAGAACGACTTTATACAATCACCATTGGTTAAAATTTATTGAAATGCGGTGTCATTTTTTCAGTCTGTTCATTTTTGCACAAGAGTTATACAACGCCTACGCGTTCTACCAAATTATTGGGCCGAGGGTTACTTAGTTCGCGACAGGCTCTTGGATTTGAAAAAACCGCAAAGTTGTTTTAAATAATCACCATTTTGTTTTGTTTGTTCTAATATTTGGTTGATACGAGAAAGCAAATTGTCCGCAAAAAATGATGGCTCTTCTCCATCGAAAAATTGTATTAATTCATTTTTTACAATTTGTACAGTCTCATTCAGATGTTGCACAGAACGATAACATTTACTAATTACATACTGTCCAACATATTTTACACGAAGCATCTCCGGCTCAACGTCACTGGATATATCATTCAATAAAACAGCGATGTCGCTGTCTATTGGATCAATCACATGCGATATACCTGCAAGTTTGTTTGTTAAACTGCTCTCAGAATCTCCGGTAAATACAGAAGCGATTATGTCGAAAACCTCATGTTGAGTGATGTTTAGAAAAAGAGCATTGATCCCTTTAATTTGTTGTGTCAACGCATCATTTATTGAACGTAATGTGCCAGGTTCATTAAAATTTAAATCTAACCATTGTCGCATTGTGATAATGACACTTGATTCATCATATAAATTTTGTATATCGTCAATGTCATGTCTAAGCGTTTCATATGCCGTATATATTGGTGACAATATACTTGTAATCCTAGATGTGTGAAGTTTATCGCCGGACAGTATTTGCATTAAAATGTAGTTTTGTACAGATGTGTGCGGTCCAATTGCTCGATAGTATTGCTCAGCATCGCTGTCGTCTATGTATGGAAGTTTTTGTCCTGAAAAAGTAAATGACGAATGTAATAAACAAAGTGTTACAATCATCGTCGGACTCATTATTTTCACGTGGTTTATTACAATAATTTTATTCTATATTGTATAGAGTATATTTAAATTATTTAATAAAACGTTTATATTTATGCCCAATACAACAATTTTGTATTTATATACAACTAAAAACTTATGATTATTTTGATTTTCGTGCAATTGGACAAGTCGAACATCCAGTGCACTCAGATAAATCAAGTTTCGTGTTAGATTTATACTGTTTATTCAATTTTTCACGCATATCTTGTTCAGAAAGATTTAGTTTGTGTTTATTAAGTTCTATTTCTAGTTCATTGAAAAATAATATTTGATTTTTTATAAAATTCTTCTTATATCGTCTAATAAGTTGTAGCGATTTCAGTGTGTTTATAATCAGCATGCTAGTACGTCCTTATAGAAAATTTATCAATATAATACACGTAAACAATGTTCCAAATAACGGTATGAATACCTTTAAAAAAAACAACTTATATTGATTCGTTTTATATGTTGGCAACATTTGCATACTAGTTAACAACAAAATAATTGCGAAAAGTGATATAATAGCAATAAAAAAACTGCTGGTATTCATTGTATTGATTGAGCATGTCGCGTAAATTGCTGACAAAAATAAAAATGCAAAATTTAACATTTGTGATATTTCGGATAATAGTGATTGTCTACTCTCTGATATTCTAAATGGACCTAAATTGCTTTGACATACCGCTAAAATAATAAACATGATAAACGCAACAATCTTTACAAAAAAATTAGATAATTTGTTAGTTACAACTGTTAACAACAATACAGAAGTAATTGGTATGTTCATAATGTGAAGGATAAGTTTTTGTTTTATTCGCGATGTCACAAATTTATGTGCGACTATGAAGTAGTTTAATAATTCAACTAAAAGTTTAACTTGAGCAATAAAGATAAAATATAATATTTGCTTTATTGATGTTATTGGTAACAACAAACATTGAAACAAAGAGATCACGAAAATTATAAGATCTAACGTTTGTTTTGTTATACACACATGACGCATTATACCGTAAATTTGTCGGAAAAATGTTTTGATCAAATAGAAAAACGGTGTATACGACCGTTTAATGTATTTTTCAATTGTTTTATTCATTGCTTCTAACACAATAGCTAGAAATAAGGCAACGATGCAGTTATAAAACATAGCCAGTTGTTTCATCATAATTTATAAATATTTCGAAATAAATGGAACTATATCCATTACACTTTTGCAAATTAAAAATCTAAATCGCTATAATGTGACGAAGGCAGCAGACTTGGCACTCTGTCAGTCAAAAGTTTGCGAAAACTAGGACGAGATTTTATTCGCATATACCATTCTTTGACCAACTGGAATTGATGCCACGAAACGCCTCCCAAATAGTCTACAACTGACAAATGCGCCGCAGCAGCGATATCCGCAAACGAAAATGTATTTCCTGCAAGCCAATTCCGCCGTTCCACAAATTTTTCAATTTGCTTTAAATATGCGTTCATTGATACTTTTATCTGTTTTATTAGTGTGGACGACGATGGTGATTGTTGAAAATATCGTTTAATATCCTTTTCAAAAACAAGCGGAACTGTAACTTCAGAAGCGAAATCCTCATTGAACCATTGAAAAATACGCCGTGCTTCAGCTCTATGTGTAGCACTTTGTTCCAATAATTTAACGTTGTCGTACACTTCTTCTAAGTATTCAACAATTGCAAAAATTCCAGAAACTACAGAACCATTAAGATCAATTAATACAGGTAGCCGTCCAAATGAATTTAATTCCAATAAAGGACTATCTCTGTCCCAAAACTTTGTTATTTCGACAGAAAAATCTAGCTTTTTTTCTGCAAGCGCAAGTAGTGCTGTTCGAGAAAAAGCACATAGCTGATAGTAATATAGTTTTCTCATAAAACAAACATACGACGCACACGTATCACTTATCAATAATTTATTGTGCAAATGATATGCACGTTTGTATGTTACTATGTGTTCGTGATTTTTTTATTAAGTATATTGCAATATGAAATGTGTGATTCGCTGATTTTGCTCACAGAAAAGCGATTGTTTGCGCTAAACATAGGAAAACAAAAAAAGGACATAGGATATAATGACGGATTCATTTTTTAAAATTACAAAAGAAGAAGTTGATTTTGCTGGAAGAAAACTGGTTTTAGAAACAGGTAGAATCGCACGACAGGCAGATGGTGCAGTTTTGGTAACATACGGAGAAACAGTAGTATTATGCACAGCTGTTTCAGACAAAAAGACAATTGAATGTTCTGATTTTTTTCCACTAACAGTGCATTACCAAGAGAAAACCTACGCGTCTGGACGTATCCCAGGAGGATTTGTAAAGCGAGAAGGAAAACCATCTGATAATGAAATTCTTGTTTCTAGATTAATTGATCGGCCAATTCGTCCACTATTTCACACTGATTTTTATAACGAAGTGCAAATTATTTGCACAGTACTAGCGCATGATAAAGAAAATAATCCAGACATAGTGTCAATAATTGGTGCATCTGCGGCATTAGCTATTTCTGGCTTGCCATTTTTAAAAATAGTATGTGCAGCTCGTGTTGGATATAAGAATGGTGAATTCATGTTGAATCCAACAATAGAGGAACTAGAACATAGCCAGTTAAATTTAGTTGTTGCTGGTACAGAAGAAGGCGTGCTCATGGTAGAATCGGAAGCACAACAGCTTAGTGAAGATATTATGCTTGATGCAGTTAAGTTTGGACACAATAGCTTTGCTCCTGTTATTGATGCAATAAAATCTTTGCAAAAAAATGTTGGGAGACCAGTATCGCTACCAGCTGGACCAACACTTGAATATGAACAAATTAAAGAAAATGTAAAAGCTTTATATGAGCAGAATCTACGCAATGCATTTGAAATAAAAGAAAAATTGGAACGGCGTAAATGTATTGAACAATACAAGCAAAAATTAATCGATGATGCACCACTTGAATCGAAGGCTTTGACAAAAAAGGCATTTGAAGAACTTGAGCATGATTTACTACGATCGATTGTTCTTGATACAGGCATTCGTATAGATGGACGTAAATTTGACGAGGTACGTCCTATTCACTGTGACGTCGGTGTTTTACAACGAACACACGGAAGTGCGTTATTTACAAGAGGGGAAACACAAGCCATCGTTGTCACAACACTAGGTTCTGGCGATGACGAGCAACTTGTGGATAGCTTATTGGGTGACCATAAAGAAAATTTTTTGATGCATTACAATTTCCCGCCATACGCAGTAGGTGAAATCGGGAGAATGTCTTCCCCTGGAAGACGAGAGATTGGACACGGACGTCTCGCGTGGAGAGCGTTGCATCCATTGATCCCAGAAAAAGAAGCATTTCCGTACACTATTCGTGTAGTTTCAGAAGTAACAGAATCCAATGGATCGTCATCTATGGCTACTGTGTGCGGTGCGTCATTGTCCATGATGGATGCCGGCATCCCAATCAAGCACACCGTTGCTGGAATCGCGATGGGTTTAATAAAGGAAGGTGAAAAATTTGTTGTATTGACGGATATTCAAGGAGACGAAGACCATCTTGGGGATATGGATTTTAAAGTAGCAGGAACAGAAGCTGGAATTACAGCACTGCAGATGGATATCAAGATAACGAATATTACGTTCGAAATAATGAAACTTGCATTAAAACAGGCAAATGAAGGAAGAATGCACATTTCGGAACAAATGAAACAAGCAATCGATTCATCCCGTGACACGTTGAGTAAGTATGCCCCACAGATTTCTAGTATCAGAATAAACCCAAACAAAATAAGGGATTTGATAGGTCCAGGAGGCAAAGTTATACGCGAAATTTGCGAGACAACTAAGGCGAAAATTGATGTAAATGATGACGGTCTAATTTCTGTTTTTGGTCAAGATCAAAAAACTTTATCTGCCACAATTGACATGATAAACGAAGTCGTTGGCGAACCAGAAGTTGGACAAATATACTCTGGTCCTGTCGTAAAGATTACAGATTTTGGTGCATTCGTTAACTTTTTTGGGAGTCGTGATGGCTTAGTCCATATCAGTGAAATTGCGCAAGGTCATATAGACAGAGTTGAGGATGTGCTTCAAGTTGGAGATATCGTTAAAGTTGTATTACTTGGTGTAGATCCGCAAACGAAAAAATCTAGACTTAGTATTAAAGCTATCTCCGGAGGAAATGCTTCTCGATCGAATCAAAGACCATCAAATAAAACTGGTGATCGGTTCAACAGGAGGTAGCTATGAAAAAACCTAGGTAGCGGTAATTATCAAAAAAAGACCGCTATCTGGTGAAGAATCTACTTCTGCGTAAAAAACTAGAAGCAAAAAGTATTGGTGGACGTTTCATAAAACGGACACTCCGGGGCCATATGTATAAGTAAACGGTTCTCACGGTGTAGTATTACATTTTTGTAAATTTTGCTGCGAATATTTTTTTTCTTGTATTTATTACATTTATTTCTACACAATGCATTTGCAGCATTTGCAGAGGACCTCAACATTTGAAGTTGGTATTTAAAACGTATCCTGCTAGATTTTGATATTAATAATTAATTGCAGCGTATATAAATGTATTGCGAAAAGATTAATCATAAATGTTAGTTATGTTAGAAATATTTTCTATTTGCTATCCTGCTTTGCCGGAAATAATTCTGATGATTGGCTCAGTGTGCGTGCTTTTCTGTCCGAATATTAACCGTGTAATACAGTATATATTCGTTTGTGCATTACTTGGTTGTACGGTGTGTTTACTTGTTTACAGTAAAAATGTTGGACCAAATAACTTTCAATCCTGGATTAATTTAAACGCGAATGTAACAACTTTTGCTGGTATGTTTATATCTGATTTATCTATTAATACAACAAAAATTATGTTATGTATTTGGGGTTTACTTTATTTATTGGTCGTAATTCATAGTAAGTATTTTATATTGAGTAATCATGAATTATTTTATACATTAGCAATAACACTTGGAAGTATGATAGCGTTTTCTGCCAATGACTTCATGCTTCTATTTATTAGTATAGAATTAATTAGTTTTTCTATAATTTTCTTAATCAATAAACAATGTGAAAATCGCGCTATTTTCAACATTTTTATTGCATATGGTGCAGGTAGTGCTTTCTTCCTGTTTGGCTCTGCTTTATTTTACGGCATATATCAAACTACAAATTTTACGTTATTAGTAGAAAAACTATCCTTCACTAAATTAACAATAATGGAAAATCCATTGATTTTCTTCGCTATAACGCTAGTGACATTCGGTCTTTTGGCTAAAATGCTATTTTGTCCTTTTCATAAACTGTATATAGCGGCTGTTGAAAAAATAGATTTACCACAGTTTATTTTTATAGTATTTCTTTCAAATTTTGTATATTTCTTAATTATTATTCGTTTATTTGTTATTTTTAAATGCGAATCATTCAAGATTATATTTCTTATTTTAGGAATGCTCGGTATGTTTGCAGGGTTTTGGGGAGCATTCAAACAAAATATTATCAAAAATATAATTGCACTTCACACACTTGGCACAACAGGAATGTTATTCGTTGGTTTTTTTGCTTCGTATACAAACATTATTGCAAGCAGTTTATTTATTTTTATTGTATTAGGATTGTCAATTTTAATATTGTTAAGAGGACTTTTATTTATTCGCAAATTTGATAGAGAATTAATCACAATAAAAGATTTGCAATTTATAAAAAACGAACCTTTACCAGCAACATTTACTCTGGGACTAGGCACGTTAACTTTCGTTAATGTTCCACCTTTTCCAGGATTTATACCATTTTTTATTTTTGCCAAGAATTTTGTCGCTGATTGCGCCTATACAACATTGTATACAATTGTTTTGTTTAAGATAATATCAACATTAACCGGAATAAATATAGTTAGTTCGTTAGTTTCATCTGAAAATACCAAAATGTCACATACATTAACTTCTTCGCATGTTGCCACATTGTGTGCGTGTTCAACGTTGATTATACTGACCATTTATGCAGAAAAAGTTATAAATTTAGTTACTTTAGTTGAAACTATTTTTAAAGGATATTAGACTTTCTACCTACTTGTAAGGCAAACTTTTTACTTGGTTAGGTATGTAAACAATATGCGCTTGTATCACAGATTTGGCATACGTTACAAACTACACATAGCGATAACTATTGCATCATTATATTGTTAAGCGTAATTTGATATTATTCAACAAAGGCAAAAATATTTTTTTTGTGCACGTTGAATGAACATGAAAAAGGTACTCGTAACTGGAGATCGACCAAGTGGCAAATTACACCTCGGTCACTACGTTGGATCCCTTCTAAACCGTGTTAAAATGCAAGCAGATCACGAAACGTATATCATGATAGCAGACGTTCAAGCGTTAACAGATCATTTTGCTACACCAGATTTAATAACGAAGAATGTTCACGAAATTACTCGCGATTATTTATCTGTTGGAATTAATCCTGAGTTGTCAAACATATACATACAATCACAAATTCCAGAAATTGCAGAATTAACCATTTACTACATGAATTTAGTTACAGTGTCTAGACTTGAACGCAATCCGACAATAAAAACTGAAATTGCGCAAAAAAATATGGAAGATTCAATTTTGGTAGGTTTCCTGTGTTACCCGATCAACCAAGCAGCAGACATAACGATTTTAGGTGCAGATATCGTACCTACAGGAGAAGACCAGTTTCCAATGATTGAGCAAACTAACGAGATCGTACGTAAATTTAACAGAATTTATAACACTAACATCTTGAAAGAGTGTAGTTGCCTTGTTGGTTCAACTGGAAGATTACCTGGAATAGATGGCAAAAAGAAAGCCAGCAAATCCCTTGGCAATGCTATTTCCCTAGCTGATGATTCAACTACAGTAAAAGAAAAAATATGGAATATGTTTACTGATCCAAACCATCTTAAAGTAAATGACAAAGGACGTGTTGAAGGCAATGTTGTTTTCACTTATTTAGACATTTTTCATGAAAATAAAGATGAAGTATCTGCACTAAAAGATCATTACCAAAAAGGAGGACTTGGAGATGTTAAGCTTAAATCGCTTTTGTATGAAGATATAGAGTCTGTTTTGACTCCGATTCGAGAAAAACGACAAACACTAACTAACAAACAAGTCATTGACGTTTTACAAAACGGGACGCAAAATGCAAGAAAAAAGGCTCAATCGGTATTACATAGTGTAAGAAATGTTATTGGTTTTAACTATTAGGTTAGTATTCTTCATACCAAAAGTTCTCTTTTTCCTGTTCTATCCGGTGCAGAAACAATACCTTCCTTTTCCATTTGTTCAACTAATTTGGCTGCCTTGTTATATCCAATTTGCAAGTTCCTCTGAATAAAGCTGATAGAGACTCGTTCAGTTTTTCGAATTAACTCTACAGCACTGTTAAAAAGGTCGTCATGTTTTACTTCGGTTGCAAACGAGCCATTGTAATCATCGCCGACTTCATCTGTTATGCCGTCAATATAATCTGGTTCACCTTGGCTTTTCAGGAAATTGGTTACTGCCTCGACTTCGTTATCCGAGACGAATGGACCGTGTACACGTTGAATCCGCCCTCCACCACTCATATACAACATGTCTCCGTGTCCTAGTAAGTGCTCTGCGCCTTGTTCGCCAAGTATCGTTCTACTATCTATTTTAGATGTTACTTGAAAACTAATTCGCGTTGGGAAATTTGCCTTAATTGTACCTGTAATTACGTCAACAGATGGACGTTGTGTCGCCATGATTAAATGAATACCTGCAGCACGTGCCATTTGAGCCAATCGCTGAACCGCCATTTCAATGTCTTTTCCTGCGACTAGCATAAGATCTGCCATTTCATCTACAACGATAACAATATACGGTAACATTTTGTAATCTATTGGCTGAGTCTCAAACAACGGTTTGCCAGTTTCTTGATCAAATCCAGTTTGAACACGATGCCTCAAGAGATCTCCTGTTTGCAATCCTTCAAGAATTTTTTGGTTAAATCCCTCTACGTTACGCACACCTAATCTAGACATTGCTTTATATCTGGACTCCATTTCCCTAACTGCCCATTTTAATGCATAAATCGCTTTCTTTGGCTCCGTAACAACCGATGTCAATAAATGCGGAATATCGTTGTATATAAATAGTTCGAGCATTTTTGGATCAATCATTATAAACCTACATTTTTCTGGTGAAAACTTGTATAGCAAAGAAAGGATCATTGTGTTTATTGATACGGATTTCCCTGATCCAGTTGTTCCAGCAACTAAAAGGTGTGGCATTTTGGCTAAATCTGCAATTACCGGATTACCTGATATGTCTTTGCCAAGAGTAAGAGGCAATCCTGAATTTGATTGTTTGTAGATATGATGACTTAACAACGAACGTAAATATACAATTTGACGTTTTTCGTTAGGTAGTTCTATTCCTATTGCATTTTTTCCTGGAATATTTGCGATACGAGCAGACAAGGCGCTCATTGAGCGCGCGATGTCGTCAGATAAACTAATTATTCTAGAAGTTTTTATCCCAGGCGCTGGCCTAAATTCGAACATAGTAACTACAGGACCTGGCAAAACATCAATTATTTCGCCATTAACTCCGAATTCAAACAAAACAGATAACAATTTTTCTGTTTGTTCTTTGATTTTTTCTTTGCTTAAACGAACAACTTCACTATCTTCTTTTGTATTAATTAAACAACTTATTGATGGTAATTGGTATCCTTCAGTTTTTTTAGTCATGTGTCCTTCAAGCGATAACTCATTTTGTGAATTTTGCTGCAATGATTCATGTTGTACGACATTGTCACTTCCAGCATCTTTGTCAACCATCTTCTTTGTTTGCCTATTTAATGAGAACTCGCCTTTGTTCGCACTAGATTTTAGTCTGTTTATTAATTTATGAATTATGTTCATGCCTTTTTGCATATATCCGTATATATCTGTTAGCGTAACGTTTATTGTATATTTTAACATCAACAATCCAAGCATAAAAAACACAAACATACATGGAATGAATACTTTGTTTAGTTGATTATGATTTAATAGTGCAAAGATTTTTTTCGCGATAAATAACCCGATAGCACCGCCAACAGGAATTGATTTGACTAAACATGTTGATGTTACTTGTTGTATAAAGCAACTTTGGATTGATACGCTTAGTAAAAGCATTACAATCAGCAAACTTATAATTCGCTTAACAGAGATGATGTTTTTACGTACGCTTTTTATTCCTAACATACATAACGAATATGCAAAAATCCAAGATGATGTTGTACCAAACATTTGCAACAAAATATCTGATACGCATACTCCTATGTATTTTAGTCTGTGTGAAGTAACATTAGCGTTCGTTATTACATTAATGGAATCGTCCGTTGACGAATAATTCCATAAAGAATATATACAAAACAATGCTAACGCTATAACAAAGCACTTCAGTAACTTACCGAAACGAATTTCTAAAAATCGAATTAAACTTGGAGGAAAGATTGGCGTTCTTTTTGTCATGAAAAATGATGCTCAATAACGGTTTCTTGACATTATACTCCATACTCAAGTTATTTAGATTTTTTTATAAACGCATTATCTAATCTTTTAATTATTCGTTATGATTTCAATTGCATGTATTTTTCGATATTGCGAACGCACATCGGATGGTTAGACCGTTCACTATAATAACTTTTAATGGTCTCGCTTGCGAACAGTTTCAAGAAAAGTTTGATATGAGGGCTTTCTGTTGCCCGGTAGCCCTCAACCGCGAGTTTAAAGCTATTCAATCCACCGCTAAGCGAATTAAGCAGCAATAGCAGAAACAGCACGCTTGCTGTTACTGTTCGCAACGACCGTACGCTTGTTACGACGACGACCATTTGCACAACCCAAGATGCTATATAATTTGGCATCTATACTTTTCAGCCCGATAACGCCGGAACAATTGCGAACGAACATCGGTTCTTTACAATGCCTGTCGAAGCTGTATCACCCCCGCATTACAAATGGAGGTGCCGGGTACCGCCCCCGGGTCCAAGTCATTTATTCCAACCAATATTTATCGTTATAGTCGATAAATTCAACGTCTCATTATACTATGAACGAAGAATTTCTTGCAACATTTTGATTCAATTTTGGAGATCAAGTTGGCGCCATGTTAAAATGCTATAGAATATATTTAATTTGGTTCGTTTACAGGAAATTGATGAATCATTTGGCTTGATATTCGCTTTTTTTAAATTAGATTGAACGAGTTTACAAACTCGAAAAATAAGTTTTGTTTTTTCAATACACCATTTGGTACACATTGCATTAGAGAAATGAAAATGCAAGAAATCGAATATGTTTCGTAAAATTGTTCTTGATACAGAAACAACTGGTTTGAAAGAAACAGATCGCATAATAGAAATTGGTTGCGTTGAGCTAATCGATGACATTCCATCTGAACGCATTTTTCATGAATATGTTAATCCAGAGTGTGAAGTTCCAGACGAAGTTGTGCGAATTACTGGCTTAACATATGACTTTTTAAAAGATTATCCAACATTCGCTTTTTATGCAGATTCTTTTTTAGAATTTATTGCTGATGACATTTTGGTAATTCATAACGCTAAATTTGATGTTGGCATGTTAAACACAGAACTGCAGCGTTTTGGAAAACAACCAATTTCATTAATTAGAACGATTGATACCGTGCAATTAGCACGAAAAAAATTTCCTGGCAGTCCTGCGAGTTTAGATGCTTTAGCAAAACGCTATAATATCGCACGCGAACGTCATGGTGCATTGATAGATGCTAAAGTACTTGCAAAAGTTTACGTAAAATTAATCGAATCGTCATATCAGCAGATATTAGACATCTATGAAAACAATACTAATGTGGCAAATGATTCAAAAAATGTTGCTTTCCCACGTAGATTCTTTCTGCCAAATAGTGTGGAACTTGAAGCTTTTAATAAAATGCTGTCATCTATGCAACCAACTTCGATGTGGGAAGAACTTGATAGAAACGACGGCATATAAACGTAGTTGTGCGTACGCGTCTATTATGCCAAATTGATTTTGTAGTAGACTAACGCCGGTTGATTATGTTTTTGTATATGGGGATGTATGCATTTTTGGATTGTTGACGTATTTGCATCGAGTATTTTTGAAGGGAATGCTGCTGCCGTATGTTTGTTAGAAAAATCTTTTTCTGATGTCGTTTTGCAAAAAATTGCGCGTGAATTCAATTTACATGAAATAATATTCATCACTCCGCTACAAAATCAACATTTTCAAATTAAAATTTTTAATCCATTGTCAAATGAATGCGCCTTTGGGCATAGCTTACTAGCTGCAGCACATGTTTTGTGGCATGAAATTAAACCTGAAAGCATTGATCCGAATATTATTTATTTTGATTCGTCAAATGGTATTTTCATGATGTCAAACAAAAATGGCAAAATAATGATCAATACTTTAGTAAAAAAAACAGAGCTGACTGCTGCACCGGATCGTTTAATTAATGCATTGGGAGTCCCGCCGATTGCAGTTAGCAAGTGTGGTTACATATATGTGGTTGAAATGTTTAACACAAAGCATGTACTGAAATTAGAGCCTGATATTGCAAAGCTGTGTAAAATTTTGTGTGATGGTATTGTTGTCACTGCTGAAGGTGGCAAAGAAGCGTCTTTCGATTTTATTTCTAGATTTTTTGTTCCATCTAGATTAAACGAAGATCCTGTAACATTGTGGAATCATTGTTTTTTGGGGCCATATTGGGCTAACAAACTTCGCAAGACTAATTTAACTGCAATGCAGAGGTCAGATCGTGGTGGATTACTTGAAATAGAGTGCTCACAAGACCAAGTAAAGATCTCAGGAGAATGTGTTACTGCTATGAGCGGATCTTTGCGTAATATATCAGATTGGAATTCTGGTGATACGAAATATCTTGGGGACTATCGTGCTATTTGACACTAAAACTATTCTTCTATTAGGAGGTCCAACTGCTAGTGGAAAGAGTGCAGTTGCAGTAGAGATCGCTGCAGCGTTAGATGCTGAGGTAGTTAACGCAGATAGCATACAACTGTACAAAGGGTTGCCTATATTGACGGCTATTCCATCTAGCAAAGATCAGCAAGGCATTCCGCACCATCTTTACGGAATCCTTAACCATGATCAACCATTATCAGTAGCGTATTGGCTGAATCTTTTGGACTCATGCGTTGATTCTATAGATACGACGTGTGCGTTTATCGCAACAGGTGGCGCTGGTTTATATTTGAGTTCTTTGCTTTACGGCCTATCTCCTATCCCTGAAGTATCTGAATCTGTTCGTATTGATATACGACAAAAAGGATTCGCAATAATTAATTCCTCAGGAAGTGATGCATTATATGAATGTGTTGTGAAAAAGGATCCGCATATAAGTGGACGAATTCACCCAAGACATGTTCAGCGTTTATTACGTGCATGGGAGGTTTTTGAGCAAACAGGTCGATCTATAGTGCTCTGGCAAAAAGAGCCAAGAGTAAAAAACAAATATTTAAAATCTCAATTATTTGTGCTTGACGTAGATAAGACTACTTTGACGAAACGAATTGAAATACGTTGTCTGGAAATGATTAAGAATGGAGTGATAGATGAAGTCAAAGATTTCGTAAAAACAACAGGAGATATAGCGTTCCCATTGCAAAAGGCTGTTGGTTTTACGGAAATAAAGAATTATTTGAATGGGAAATATTCCATGGAAGACATGATTTCTTTTATAAAAATGGCAACACATCGATACGCGAAACGGCAACAAACATGGTTTAGAACTCAATATGCAGCTCATGATGTATTTTTTGTTCCGTTTGATCGCCCGCAGGCGCAAGCTGCGGCTATTGTAAAACATTTATATTCAACTAACTCGAAACTATAGGTTTATTAAATACTTTGAGTGTAATTCTACAATTATTTGCATAACATGCCATTAAAAAATAAAATTAAAGATAGAAAACTTTTGTGTTTTCGCCCATTTATGTATTTTTTCCAATCATTCTTTGCATTGATACTAATATTTTGTGCTTTCTTAAGCTGTTGTATGTGCGCATTATTTTGGTGGTTGAACAAATCATTACCACAAATAAAAAGCTTTAATTCAAACGTAAGAAATCCTTGCGTATCTATTCAAGCACCTGATGGCACTGTACTTGCTACTTATGGAGATTTGTTTGAAGAATTCATAAAAGTAAATGATTTACCAACGTACGTTGTTAATGCTTTTCTTGCGATTGAAGATAGACGTTTCTATATACACAATGGAGTAGATGTCGTTGGATTAATTCGTGCTGCAGTACGCAATTTTCGAGCGAATAGAATTGTTCAAGGCGGATCGACGTTAACGCAACAATTGGCCAAAAACATGCTTATGTCAAATGGTTTTTACTCAATTACAGACAGATCTATAAGAAGAAAATTACAAGAGCTGGTACTAGCAATAAAACTAGAGTCGCGTTTTTCCAAACAGGAAATTTTGACACTATATCTAAATAGAGTTTATTTTGGCGCTGGCACATACGGTATTGACGCTGCGTCACGTAAATATTTTAGTAAACCTAGTAAAGAGTTAACTATTTTTGAAGCTGCTGTTTTGGCGGGAATTCTGCGTGCTCCGTCACGATATGCCCCAACTGCGAATCCACAAAATTCAATAGAACGAGCTAAGTTAGTGTTAGGCGTTATGGAAAGTAACGGTTTTATTGACAACAAATGGCGTGAACAAATTGATGAATGGGAACAATCTTTTTTTAAACTATCTACGTCAGTAGAAAGCGGGTGTCGATATTTTGCCGATTGGGTTTACGATAGCATTCCGCAAATAATAGGACCTATAGATAGAGATTTGATTGTTGTGACTACTCTTAATCCTGAAATGCAACGAAAAGCAGAGGAAATTTGCCAGAATTTTTACGAAAAATTTGGAGAAGAATACAAATTTTCTCAAGTTGCAGTTGTTGCCATGACACCAGATGGCGCAGTTTTATCTATGGTAGGTGGGCTTGATTATGGAAAGAGCCAATTTAATAGAGCCACAATCGCTGCAAGGCAACCTGGATCTGCGTTCAAGACATTTGTTTATTTAACTGCGCTTGAAATGGGAATTTCCCCAAATGACAAATTTAACGATTCTGTATTTGAACAAGGTACGTGGAAACCTGGTAACTATAAATGGAAGGAACGTGGCGAAATATCTCTGTTTGATGCATATGTTTACTCTGTCAACAGTGTATGTATTCGTGTTGCTAAAAAGGTAGGAATTTCAAATGTCATCAAAACAGCTAGAAGGCTCGGAATCACATCAAAATTAAATGCAGATTTAACGCTATCGATTGGTGCGGCTGACATAACATTTATGGAAATGATGAGAGCATACGCTGCATTTTTTGCAGATGGTTATTTATGTTTTCCGTATGGAATAGTTGAAATTAGGGATAAAACAGGAGAAATTTTGTACCAACGCAAAAATGAAATATCTTTTCGTGTAATTAAACACGATGTCCTTGAGTCAATGCAACAAATGATGAGATCAACTGTCACAATTGGAACTGCTCGAGCTGCTAACGTGGATCCATTCATTTACGGAAAAACTGGATCTAATAGTAATTACGATGCATGTTTCTTTGGAGGAAGACCTCCCGTTCAAAATAAAACGAGAGGAAGACTTCCAGTTCAAAATAACACTAATGCATTTTGTGGTTGTATGGGCCCTATTGAATTTATTGATAATTATGGAGTTGTTGTTGGCGTATGGGTAGGAAACGATTCCCATAGAAAAAAGATGGCACCAATTTCAACAGGAGGACGAATACCGACACGTATCGCTGGTGAATTGTTAGCTTATTTGACGCGACCATCTAATGAGAAAGACAAAGATCACAGTGTAACGCCACCGACAAATAAAAAACAAGCGAGTTCTATAGACCAACTGTTGAACGTAACGCCATTTGAACAATCTTAGTAAACAGTTCAATTCAACACATCAACACCAATTTTTAAGCAAGGCAAAAAATAATTTAATTAAATAATTCCCATTATTTCATAGGCCAATTGCGTAGCTGCATGAGGTACAAATTTTTTTAGCACAGATTCGCTTAGTTTGATTAATAAATCTTGTTCAGTACATAACCTAAGTAATGTATCTCCCAACTGCGTTACGGATAAGTCAGCTTCTTTAATCAAAATCGCTGCACCGCTGTTGGCATAATCATTAGCATTATTCATCTGATCGCCATCAAGTGAGCACGATAGCGGAATAAGAATTGATGGAATCCCAGCGGCCGCTATTTCTGCCAACGTAATTGCACCAGCTCTAGAAATAACAATATGCGACCATCTCAGTTCAGTTGCAATATTTTTGAAAAATGGCTGTACAGTACATTCAATTCCTATTTTCTCAAACTGTTCAGACAATCGTGCGCAGTCTTTCTCTTTAGCTTGCATTTTAACTTTAATATGTATCGCTTTTTGAGAAACGATATGAATGGCAGATGGTACTATATTTGAAAGTAATTCTGAGCCTTGGCTTCCTCCAATTACAAAAACATTAATACTAGTAGTTGGTGGAATGTACTTTCGAAAATGCAATTTTGCAATACTTTCACGAATTGGATTACCTGTAAACACTTGTTTTGATTTTACTTGATTTGGTATTCCTTTAATTTTTTCAAATCCTGTTGTGATAACCGCGGCATTATTTGCCAAAATTTTATTTGTCCTACCAAGTATTGAATTACATTCATGAAGTACATACGGAATCCTTAAAAATTTAGCCGCTAGTACTGTTGGTGCAGATGGATAGCCTCCGAATCCTACTACAACATTTGGTCTTTGTTTTAGAAAAAGGAAAAGGCTCTTCATTCCGCAAAAAAATAATCGTACAGTAAAAGATATATTTAGCCATTTGCTAAATAATTTCCACTTCGGCTTTTGTGTATTAAATAATGATTTCTTAAAATTTGAAATAAAAACTTTATCTATATACTGATCATCAACAATGTCTTTAACTCTTTCATCTGTGAATAAATAAACTTTCCCTGCACTCTTTTTCAGTATTTTCGCTACGCTTAATGCAGGAAATAAATGTCCGCCAGTACCACCAGCAACTAATACATATACGGCATATTTTTCACGATTATTTTTTGTATATTTTTGGACCATTTATTTTTTAATTTATATCCAATTAATTTTGCATTAATTCAATGACTTTATCTTTCACAAATTTCACTCCTGGTTGATTAAATGGATCAATTTTCCAAATATTCGCTAATGCAATAGTTTCTAATATAGAAAACATCATTAGATAGCCAATGGCTTGTTCATCCAATTCTGAAATAAATATACTCCTTACGGGGATTTTATTACTAATAATCGTCTGCAGTGTAGCTTGTTGGTGAGCATTCATTAGCTCTGACATTGTATGTCCGTTAATAGCACTTAATATTTTATTTGTAATACCATTAAGCTTAACTGGTTGAGTATGCGGATGATCACCCACGAAAAT
Source organism: Holosporales bacterium (assembly GCA_031279185.1). Classification (GTDB taxonomy): domain Bacteria; phylum Pseudomonadota; class Alphaproteobacteria; order BNTO01; family BNTO01; genus JAITIY01. Next base: position 3,209 of record JAITIY010000008.1, on the reverse strand, counting down.
AAACGTGAAAAATTTATCCTGAGGTCCGTCGATGTATAGTTGCAATTGTGAGTGTTGGTCAATTGTTCCAATCGCAATAACTGGAGTTGTCCCATACCGTTTTATATTGTCACTACTGTCTGTATCACACGTTTCTCTTTTTCCTAAACTTTCCGCCACTAACTGACGATGCCATTCTGCAAAAGGGCGAAGTCGGTCTGCATAACAAAACATTACAGAAATATTTATACCTTTTAAAAATAAATCATTTTGTAAAAACGCTCCGTTTAGTACTGCATTTTCTATTGTTGGACCATCTTCTATAAATATTGCTACAGCGTCCTTTGCACCAGCTATGATTTCTTTCACATCAATACCTGCTATTAGCGCGGGCAACAAACCAACAATAGAAAATCCAGCGAATCTGCCACCTATTCCACTAGGATGATCTAAACATGTAATTCCATAATGTTTAGCAATATCTCTAATCGCACTATCTGTTTGATCTGTAATGAATAAAAAATGGTCACAATACGGCAATCCATCCAATTTTTCTATTGCCATAAGTGTTTGACATAGCGTTTCTGTTGTATTTCCTGATTTTGAAATAACAATTACTCCCGTAGTTTTTGGATTTATATTTTGAAATAGCTTTATCCACTCAAAGGAGTCTATGTTGTCGATAAAATGTATTTTTGGTCCAGATGTTGTCTTAAAATTTGTATACATTTTACCACTTAAGCATGAACCTCCAGTTCCTAAAACGATAACATTTTGAAACATACGAAACTTTCTAGCATAAGTAAGCAACGGTAGTATATCGAATTCTAGCTCTGTAAAAAGCGGTAACGATTCCACTAACTGTTTAACATGATTAAATACTGGAATTAATAATGTATCAGCTGTTAGCATGGCATCCTGCTTTATTCTAATTTTCGACTGAACTTGAACAACCACTTACAAACCTTTGTATTCATGTATTACGTTGTGGATTATAAGTCGTTTTGATTGAACAGAAAAGCCCAACACGAAAGTTGTATAAGTTCATGTACTTTGAGGCGGCTCGGGGGAGAGTCGTCCATGTTAGGATATGCCCCATTCGCGCGGCATTGTTCATAGAGAGCTAAACTATTTCTGTCGCAGTATTTGTCACGTTTCAAACATTGTACCGCATCAAACATTCTTGTGTTCTTGTGCACGAATAAAGTTTAAAAATCTTTCCTGCGCCGATGATGAATTTGCAGACAGCCTCCAAGAGTTTTTTCGTTGAAAAATAACTTTCTGGGCTATTATGGCGTTTGTCATAAAGCAACCCTGACGACGGCAAGTTCTCGATTAGGCGCGGTGTGCGCAAACACAGCTACCATGCAATGGAGCCCGCGCGAACAAAGCTGACATGTATGTGGGCGCGGAATCTACCTCCTGCGCAGGTACATGGAACGCATGCAAAACGGCAACAGTCGCCGACCGATATCAGCCCAATGCACTACTTTCGAGTCAATGCCCGTCACAAAAGCGTACGTTTTGAGGGTCCGTGTGTAGCAGTTCTTCCAACGCATTGGCGGACGCTTTGTCACAAGCCATCAACCGCGGTAGTAAATCACCTTTCGAATAGCGTCGTATGGCGTCCCACGTAGATCCACCCAAACGCCGACAAATCGTCAACAACTGACGAAGGTCTCGGCCAAGCAACCCATAGAAAGACGTTAGTCGAAAAACTGATTCGCCCCTTTTGGGACTAAAACAACATGGCGGCGTTCTGGCGAGGTCACCGCGACGACTATACACGTACTCACGCATTACCAGCCAAGTAAAAACAAGGTAACAATCGCCATAGGCACACTGATCGAACGCTATTTGATCAAACTCACTCAGATGAGCTGCGGCTTCGGCCAACAGCTGCGTCAGTGCATCCACGTTCTTTATGCGAAGGACTTCATTTGTCCAGCGCCAAAATCTATGAATCGGATCATCTTCGTCCGTGGCGTCCCCGGCAGGAGTCACATAACGCAACTTCCACCAATCGCGGTAGCTTCTGACCCTCGACCAAACCGACCCAAGAACTTTGCCAATTGACTGGTTATAAGCAGTTTTCGTTCCGGGGAAAACAGCCAAACACAGCCCCTCCCGAATACCACATTCCACGGCGAATCGGACCTGAGCACGTACAGCGTCAGGCACCCCATGCATGGTCAACAAATCGGCAGGCCCCTGCCACCTGTTCCCGAACGACGCCAATGCTTCCGCCACCGCCACGCGGTATCGACACGATCGATGATCCCAATAGGACGACGCGCCACTAAGCCGACTGAAGACACCTGGCCTGTCCGACTGAAACGCAGCTATCGGATTGTGTAGTTGATATGCCTGCCGACTTTCCCCGTAAAACTTTTCAGCACAGGCTCCAGCACGGTCATCTTGACACAATGCCATTTCACATTCCAAAAGCACGCGAGCAAATTCATCTGCACACCGAATCAACAACAGTCCATCGACATCAGCGCAAACAGTCAACACACGTTCATCATGCCTAATGGATCCATCAACCAACAGCGTTTCCAAGACACGCTTAAATTCATCCCCAAGCGACTCAAAATATCTTGGAGGCGACGCATCGAACCGGAACTCCGCTACCCACCGACAATGACGCATCCAATCCAAGACTCCATCTACTATCCTTGTGCCTCCCTCCGGATCCGCCAGCCGCACACTATCCAGCACCTTCAGCAATCCATGCGCTGACACCAACGAAGCCATTCGATTCAGTAAACAACAACGTTCGAACGGCGAGCAGCGTTTATACTCAATGTCACCAATTACCTCAACCAACCGTTTCACCACATCTGCCTCCGGCAAACTGTCAACGTGATCCATAATCCCATAGAACACACTCGCCGGCGCCACTCGGAGATTCGAGGCCCTTGCTTCGGGCCCACTCGAATCCGCACCTCGGTCATCCGAGGCACACGCCCCGCGGCACAGAAGCTGAAAAGCAACAATCGTAAATACAGCAATACATTTACACATAACGTGACAGTCTATAATATTATTATTTACACTCGTAAGATAACATATGCGGCCAACCACAGCAACAACAATCACGGCCGTGTACAGGGCCTACGCATGAAAAAACATTCAAGCAACGGCTTGTAATTTGTGCTATATTTTTGTAAATTTTTTATTTTGCCATGCAATCTCTCATTTCACGTTTTTTCGCAGATATTCCCGAC
>JAITIY010000016.1 GCA_031279185.1 Holosporales bacterium | reverse complement strand
GCGGGAATATCTGCGAAAAAGCGTGAAATGAGAGATTGCATGGAAAAATAGAGAAACTTATAAAAATATAGCGCAAATTACAAGCCGTTGCTTGAAGGTTTTTTCATGCGTAGGCCCTGGGTGTAGCGCCATCTTGACTTGTTATTTTGAAAAACCTGAATAGTGTGTTATTACTTCACTCATGAAACATGATTTCCTCACAGATACGGAACGCCGTGCGCTAAAAGTTTGGCACCGCAAAGAAAAGGACAGACGCCTCGCTGGTCGCCTGAAGGTCGTATTGCATGCGGATAAAGGCTGGACCTATCGCGATATCGCCGAAGCCTTGTTCCTCGAAGAAGAGACAGTCCGCAAGCATGTTGACGAGTTCAAAACCGTAGGCAAGCTAGAGCACATTCATGGCGGCGGCTCAGAAAGCAAGCTGTCTCCTTCCCAAACGGCAGAGCTCGTCAACCATCTCGATCAAATTACGTACACAAAAGCCGCGCAAGTTTGCGATTACGTTCAAAAAACTTACAGTTACTTGGAGAGTAATCGCAGATGCTATGCGAGTGCGAATTAATGATAATTTCCAGCCACTGCAAAAATCCATTGTTTCAGGTTAAGTCTGTATAGTCTAATATCAAGACGTTCTGCTGCACATTTATAGTGTTGATTAATGGTTAGTAAAGATTCTAAAAAAATACTCAAAATATTAAATAACACTTTTATAGAACAATACCTACCTTTTATTTTAAGTGGAATAGCAATTTTTTCTGGATTATTAACGTATACAATAATTAACTACGGTGGTATTTCTTTGATGAAACGTACGCACGTAGTAATGCCATTTATTATATTCGACGTTTTCATAATAGTTTTATTATTAGTTGTGATCGTCGACAGAATTTTAATTATCTATAGAGAACAAAAACGTGGAGAAATTGGTGCAAGACTGCACATCACAATTATCAGCATTTTTTCTTTGGTCACAATAACTCCGTCCATTTTAATGGGAATACTGTCTGTTACTTTTTTTAAATCTGGTGTATCAATTTGGTTTAGTCAACCAGTAAAACGCACAGTAGATGATGCAAGCTTAGTCGCTGAGCTTTATTTACAAGAGCATATAAGTAATATTCGTCTTGATGCCATTGATTGTGCAAATAAGGTTAAAGCATTTACATATAATTTATTTTCAGAAAAAGATCAAAATCAATTGAAAAAAGAATTAGATAATATTGTAGAAAAACATCATCTTGAAGAAGCTTTGATATATAGTGTAGATCCAAATAAAAAAAGAACTGCATCTATTAGCTCATCATTAGCGGTTTTTTTAGAGCTGGATTTTTTTACTAGAGACGACACCTCAGCAACTGATATTCGCAACGTAAACGCTGGCGATGTTGTTATTAGGGAGAAACATGGTAGAGTGCAAGCATTGATTAACGTTGATCCAGATCAAACCGATTTATACACATATTTGTGGATAAGCAAAGAGATAGACCAAAATATTCTAAAATACGTAATAACAGCTCGTGATTCTAATAAATACTATAATGAATCGTTAAAAAACCAACATCGTTTTCAAACTGTGCTGATTATATTGTTTGTTTTGTCTTCTACTTTATTGCTCTTAGCTGCTATTTGGACTGGTATTTCACTAGCGAATATTCTTGTGATACCTATTACGCGCTTGATCATTGCAGCAGATAAGGTTAGTAACGGAGATTTAACCGTTAGAGTACAGGAAGTGGAGCCAGACAACGAAATAAATAAATTAGTAAAATCTTTTAACAGAATGACTGAGCGTTTAGATAAGCAAAGTAAAGATTTAATTATAAGTGAAAAAAAATCTACATGGGCTGATATCGCAAGGAAAATAGCACACGAAGTAAAAAATCCATTAACACCAATACAACTTGCTGCAGAGCGTCTTAAACGCAAATACAAATATGAAATTCGTAGCGATCCTGCAACGTTTATAAAATGCATAGATACGATTATTCGACAAGTATCACATATAGGTAACCTTATAAGTGAATTTTCTGCATTCGCGAGAATGCCTGAAGCAATTATTGCGCCTGTAAATATCAATCAACTAGTCAGAGATGCTGTTTTTTCTCAAAAACAAGCATGCCCTGAAATAGATTTCGTCATTGAAGCATCTCATCCGTGTGTCGTTTTTCCTTGCGATAATCAACAAATTTATCGTGCTTTAGTGAATTTATTACAAAATGCTACAAATGCAATAAATGAAAGCAACGCCAACCATAAAGGAATAGTTGTTGTTTATGTTCACCAAGACGTTGATCATTTATTGTTAGTTGTTGAGGATAATGGTCCAGGTTTTCCAAAAGAGCATCGAGATCGCTTGTTTGAGCCTTATTATACAACAAGAGAAAAAGGAACTGGTTTGGGTATGGCTATTGTTCTTAGGATAATTACGGATCATTTTGGTTCAATGGAATTATCTGATGCGATAGGACATACAGGCGCACGTGTAGAAATTCGATTGCCAAAATTAATGGTCGATAATATTTTGCGGAATTGAAATCTAAACTTCGTAGCGATTATGTGTTTTGAAAATGGTGACAACTTTGATTATCAAACAAATTTTAGTCATAGATTCGGAGGAATTGGCGCACGTTTCGCAAATAGTTTTTCTAAAAAGAAATGATAAGCCTTGGAATAAATGTGATTTTACATCAATACTAAACCAGCGTGGATTTGGCTGGAAGTATTTAGTGAACGAGCATATTGTTGGGTATGTTTTAGCTGTTGATTTATTTGATTATGTTGACTTGCTGAAACTAGCTGTGCTCCCAAATTATCAAAGACAAGGTATTGCTACAAAATTATTGGAAAAGATGTTACAACTCAAAAAGCGCATTTTACTCGATGTGGCAAGCGACAACATAGGCGCAATATCGTTGTATGAAAAACATGGATTTAAAAAGATTGATAAACGACTTCATTACTATTGTTACGGCGGATGCGTATCAGATTCATTAATTTTTCAGTATCCGTAAATGCTACGTAATGCAATAGTATGCATAACCGCAAAAAGATTTGTTGACAGTATAGCGCACAGGTGAAGAACAGTACTTCAGCGTACCGCGCACACCATGCATCGAAATGGCGAATTAACAAACTTTTGGTGATTGGATATAACCAATGTCTCGTTGATGCTAAGCTTTGCGGCAATTTTAAATGTACTTGGACTCTGGAATTGTTACTGAAATATTTTTGTTCTTAAACATCTTCATTAATTTATGCACTTTAGCCTGATCAATTGGTTCACCAATTATCACAACGTGTTGACAGAAGTTTTGTCCATCTTCAACAAGATTCTGTATTGAATCGACTACTCCGATTACCGGAATGTTGTTTATGTATTTCCCAAAGTCGAATCTGTCTATTGTTACTATAGCGATATATTGGAAGTCATTGTATGGCTGAAGCTGTTTGCACTCAACAAATGATTTAACATCGTCAAACGCGCCAACAATGAGCGTATTCATTTTGCTACTGTTTGCTTTTTTACGTTTGTTTTTGAAGTTCAGTGCGTTGTGTAATTTAGGTAAAACGATGCGCACAATGAGCAATAAAAACGAACATAAGAAAAAATTTAAAATTGGTATGAATATCGACATACATTCTAGTTGACATAAAAACGGCATCAAAGAAAGAAACAAAATCGTACTTATTCCAATAGGTAGTGTTATAGTGCGTACGAACAAGCGAAAATTAATATCTTGGAATAGTGTTCCATATACATTGAATATTGAAAGCGTGGATACCGCTAATAACGTGAACACTATGGTGCTTTTTGCTAGAAATCCTGAAGAATAGATAGATTGTCCAAAATGATACTTACTGAGCAAAGCTAACAACGAAAAAAAAATTACGCAAACATCACATAAAAACAAAACCTCTTGCTTAATAAATTGTTGGCTTGACTCTTTTCGTTTGTTCAATTCAATGGTTTTACCAAATATATTTTTCCTTTTTTCAATCACGTTTTTTGCCATTCCGGCAAACAAACGACTACACGAATAAATAAAGTAACGTAAATCCTTTTTCCATTGTTTAATGAAGGAATCAAAATTCATGAGACATAACGCAGCACCACGTGTTGCTTACATCGTAGTCTGGACTAGTGCGTACGTCAACAGTTAATCTGAACTAGAACAACTAGAACAAACTTGGACAACTTGGACAACTTGGACAACTTGGACAACTTGGACAAACTAGAACATGTCCTACGCATGAGACATCTTTTGAGGCATTCAGACAAATGTTCCATTTGCATCGCATAAATGCACAATAAAATTGTTGAAGATCTGGACATACCGCCATTAACAACAACGAAAATCATCGTCTACTATTAACTCAGCAGAGCGGCCACGGCGCTAAGAATGTGCTGAATTGCCAAATTTTGTCAATTGTGCATCAAAGAAAAGTTTTATTGTACCAACTGGTCCATGTCTTTGTTTTGCAATGATTAAATCAGCTTGATTATACACTGATGCCATTTTCTGCTGCCATTTTGAATGTTCGTCTGTTCCATCCTTTGGCTCTTTTCTGCTTTCGTAATATTCCTCCCTATATATAAACATAACTACGTCCGAGTCTTGTTCGATTGAGCCTGATTCCCTCAAATCTGATAGTTGTGGTTTCTTGTCGTCACGTTGTTCAACCGCACGTGATAGTTGTGATAATGCTAAAACAGGTATATTTAATTCCTTGGCTAGTGTTTTTAGCGCTCTAGTAACTGCAGACACTTCTTGTACACGACCATCGTTACTTTTTTTAGAAACAGCATCAATTAATTGCAAATAATCTATAACTATTAAACCAATGTTATGTAAACGTTTTAGTCGTCTTGACCTATTACGTAATGCAGACAGACTTAAGCCTGGAGTATCATCTATAAAAATTTGAACATCGTGAATATTTCGACTGACTTCCACGAATTTAGGGAAATCTTCTTTACGAATGATTCCTCGGCGAATTTTGTCTGAAGAGATACCGGATTCACTCGCTAAAATACGCATAGCCAGTTGCTCAGCAGACATCTCTAGCGAAAAAAACGCAACTTTTGCACCATCACGAGGATTCGTGTTAAACGCTTTTGCTGCGTTAAATGCGATATTTGTTGCTAGTGCTGTTTTCCCCATAGATGGACGTCCCGCAATGATTAATAAATCTGATGGATGCAATCCTCCTAGCCAACGATCTAAGTCAAGCAAGCCAGATGTAACACCAACAATGTGACTATCTCGTTTAAATGCTTGTTCTGCTGAAGTAATTGCTTGTGTTAGAGCATCCTTGAATAACACAGTGGATGAAGTAGATCCTTGCGTCACTAAGTCGTACAGTTTTTTCTCGATATCTTCAACTATATTTACAGCAGAATTTTCTAAGTTTAGATGACGACATTCATCAGTTGTTTCTTGGGCAATGCTCATAAGTTGTCGTCGCAGAAATAAATCATAAATGACTTTCCCGTAATCAGTTGTATTCATTACAGAAATAACGGAAGCAGTTAAGTCCACTAAATATCCAGCGCCTCCTATATTTTTTAACATTTCATTTTGATTAAAAAAATCTCTGAGCGTTATAGGATCAGCTATTTGATTTTTGTCTAGTAATACTTGAATCGCTTGAAATATTTGTCCATGAACCGGGTAATAAAAATGTTCAGGTTTAAGGGTTTCTGCGACATATTCCATTACTTTATTGTTTAATAAAATTGCTCCTAAGAGAGATTGCTCTGCTTCTATGTTATGCGGAACTGACAACTCTGCTTTTCGTTCAGTTGTCACAGTTTCTGTTTTTGTACTTTTTGTCATCACCATAATCCAAAATGATAAATTCACAAAAACTTTACTGACAATATACGCAAAAAGCTTTGTGAAGACTACTTCACGCAATGTACTATTCCAATATCACCCCGTGCCTCCGGCGTGTTAGTGCTAAAATAAATCCCATGGCGATACTAGCTGAAAGCATAGATGATCCACCAAAACTAATAAATGGTAACGTCATACCTTTCGTTGGTATCAGTTTTAATGCAGTAGACATATTAATAAACGATTGCAGTCCAAATTGTGTAGCAAGTCCAGTGATGCTATAAATTGCAAAAGCATCCTGATTATTAAAAACAAGTAGTAAGGAACGTATAACGATAAAACAAAATAAGCAAGCAATAAAAAGGCATAAAAAAATACCATATTCTTCACCTGCTACAGAAAAGACGAAATCAGAATGCGCATCAGGCACAAACCGTTTAACGACGCCTTCTCCTGGACCGCAACCAAACCATCCACCATTGTGAAACGCTTCCATTGATTGACGAATTTGATACAACTGATCTGCATCATTAAATTGTGGATGAAAAAATGCATCTACTCGTTTTGTTACATGCGGAATGAAAAAGTATGAGACTATAAACCCTGATATCGCGAAAATGATAGCTCCTATAACGTAAACAAGTCGCAATCCAGCAACGAAGACTTGCATTAGACACGGAGCAATGATGATGAATGTCATACCTATATCCGGTTGACATAATGTCAATCCAGCAATAATCGACATTAACACAATAGAGACTTTTGTTCCTGCAAAATGATCATCTAGATGACGTTCTGCAAGTAGCCATGCAACAATTACAAAGAAAGCAGGTTTTACAAATTCTGAAGGTTGAACAGATATACCAAATATAATCAACCAACGTTTTGATCCTTTTACATCATGGCCAAACAACAGTACGTAGATAAGCAAAATTATACTAGCTAACAAAATAATTGCTGATAGTTTTCGAATATTCATAGGTGAAAGAAGAGAAATTATAATCATTGTAACAACGGATATTGGAACCATTAATAAATGTCTTTTAACAAAATAAAATCTGTTGAATCCAATTTTTGTCGCAACAAATGGACTCGCAGAGACACTTAATATGATGCCAATCACTACTAATGTTAGCACCGAAATCAACAACCAATGATCTACTGTCCACCACCAATTTCCTAACACGCTTGTGTCGCGGCGAATAAATTTACTCATGTTTCAACACCTGGTTCACAATTAAGCGAAACACATCACCACGTTCTTCGTAGTTTTTAAATTGGTCGTAACTGGCGCACGCTGGTGATAATAAAATAACTTTTTGTAACGTACATGATAAAGCAGTGGCAGCATCAATTGCTTTACTAATAGCATTACCTAAATCATGACAAAAAGTGTGTTTCACTTGACCCAATTCTCTAGCGAATCTATCCGATGCAGAGCCTATCAAAAAAACTTCCTTAACGTTTTGCATATATGGAACTGCAGGTAGTATACCGTCAATTTTTGGTTTACCACCTGCTATTAGAAAAATTGGTAAATTTTTAAAACTGCATAATGCTCTTATTGTCGAATCTGCATTTGTAGCTTTGCTGTCATTAACAAACACTATACCATTGTGCTCTTGTATAACTTCAATTCTATGCGGTAAGCCTGTGAATGATAAAATATCTTGTTGAAATGAAGATGGTTGTATTCCAAGGTGATTGCAAACAGAATATGCCAAGGCGATATTTTGTGCATTATGTGATCCTACTAGTCGCGGATGACTTATGTCGATACGACTACCGTCTTTCATAGTAAGCACCCGATCATCATTTAGAATGAAATCAGCATCATGTGTCATAGATACACTATAAGTTTTTTGACGTTCTTTTAATTCATCAAAGATCTTTTGTGATTGTACATCATCAATACACAATATTGATAATTTAGCTTTGTCAAAAATTTTCTTTTTCGATTGAACATAATTTTCGATTGAACCATGACGATCTATATGATCTCCTGTCATATTAGTTAAAACAGCAATATCCAATGCTAGCGTCTTTGACAATTCTAGCTGGAAGGATGATAGCTCAAGAACATATATCGGAGTTAATGGTTGCATTTTACTAGCAACATTTACATTTGATTCTAGAATGATAGGAAGATTTAGTGCTGGTTCTCCAATATTTCCTCCAATAAAAACATTTTGAAAATGTTGTTTCAATACATGTCCAATTAGTGCTGTCGTGGTTGATTTCCCGTTGGTTCCAGTGATACCGATGAAAAATGCATTAGCAGCCGATTGAACGAAAATATCAACATCGCTAACAATCACTATTCCTCGATTTTTTGCATCAATCACCACTTCATGCGTCGAATTAATACCAGGACTTTGCACTACAAATGATACTTCGCTCCAAGGGATATCTTTCGAAGACGAAATGCAACCAGTTTGTAAATCATCAAATTTGATAACTGGTATCTCATGCCTTTCGAAAAAAGCGCATGCAGCTCGACCTGTTATACCGAGGCCAAGGATTAAGACAGATTTGTCCCTTTTGAGTTCGCTAGGGTACAGAATACTTGATAACAAGGACACCACGTTTTAGAAAACAAATCCTAATTTAATATGAATGCTATACCTACAACGCGCTATATACAAATACCAATATGTTTTGTCTATGTTTTAATATGGTTCTTGATTAATAAGCAAATAATCTATACAAGATATGTACAGATTGTATAGTGAGTGCAAAAAATTTGAGTCGTAAAGTTATTGCAATTGACGGTCCAGCCGCTTCAGGGAAAGGAACAATTGCTCGTTTTTTAGCTAAAGAGCTATCATTCGCATATATAGATTCAGGATTGTTTTATCGATATGTCGCATTTTTTAGACAAGACAATTCTACACAAAACAGTACATCGTTTAGCGATGATTTTTTTGATGTTCTTATAGACTACTGCAAAACAGGGAACGACAAAAACAACATCATTCATTTACTGAAATCAGAAACATGTGCGTCCAGTGCATCACAAGTGAGCGTAGAACCGGCTGTTCGAGAATTTGTTACGAACACAATAGCGTCACTCAAATATGATCTTGTAATAGATGGAAGAGACACTACTACAGTGATATTTCCAAATGCAGATGTAAAATTTTTTGTAACGGCTAATCCGGAAATAAGAGCACGTCGTCGAATGATCGAATTAAATGAACACGAAAGCACATTTCAATATTATTTGAAAAATATTGTTTACAGAGATAATCGTGATACGGAACGTTCGATTGCTCCATTAGTTAAAGCAAAAGATGCGATACTTATAGATACCTCAAATATGAGTATACAAAGCGCGTGTTCTTACGCTTTGAATCATGTAATTAACCTTGTTCGCTAAGTAATATTAGTAAATAATTTAGTACATTTTGGCACAAAGTTTTGTTTCATGATATTATCTGCAGTAATGTTGTTCCCCTTTAGGAAAAAATGGAGCAAGTAGTATGGCGACGAGTCAAACATTAGGGAAAAAAAGAGTATGTGCTGGATGTGCTGTTCGGTATTATGACCTGAGGAAAGCTATTCCAGTTTGTCCCAAATGCGGATTAGCGGTTGACTTGAGTTTCTCAGAAAAGTCAAAACGAAAATTTAATGAAGATTTAAGTGATTTTGATGCTGGCAGCGGTGATATAGATCTGGTTGAACAGAGTACAACTTTAGAGCTAGAGAGTAATGGTTTTGATGAAGATTTATCTGTAATGCCAACAGATGAGACTGATGAGTTGTAAATATTTATGCATTTTTTTGGCCAAACGAAAGAACAAATCTCAGCAATGATCATAGAGCTAGGAGAACCGAAATGGCGTGCGGTTCAACTTTGGAACTGGGTATATAAAAATGGCATAACTTCGTTTGATTCAATGAAGAATATTCCTTTAAGAATGAGGAATCAGTTAAATGAGCGGATTAGCTTAACTTTGCCGAGAGTTGTGCGAAAAGAAAAATCATTTGATGGAACTGAGAAATTCGCTATTTCATTTGATGATGGTGAGGTTGTTGAGATAGTTCTTATTCCAGAAGAAGATAGAAATACGCTTTGTGTATCGTCACAAATTGGATGCTGTGTAAACTGCGCGTTTTGTTTTACTGGGACACAAAAATTTTCTAGGAATCTTGACGTTCACGAAATCGTCGGGCAAGTGTTACTTGCAAGAAATATATTGAACGATTCCGGTGCACTCAACAGAAAACGTACACTAACAAATATTGTTTTTATGGGAATGGGCGAGCCTTTGTATAACTACGATAATGTTGTTGCAGCAATTAGAATAATCATGGATCCAAATGGTTTAGCATTTTCTAAACGTCGAATTACGTTATCAACTTCTGGTATTGTGCCTTTTATAGATAGATGTTGTGTTGATCTTGGCGTTAATCTAGCTATTTCACTTCACGCGCCAAATGATGAAATTAGAAGCCAGATTATGCCGATTAATTTGCAGTACGATCTAGCACAATTAATGACATCATGCAGAAAATACCAAGAAGTTTCTGATGCAAGGAGAATAACTTTTGAGTATGTTATGCTAAAAGGAATCAATGATTCTATTTCGCATGCTAGAGAATTGATACATTTAATCAAAGGTATTTCCGCCAAAGTTAATTTAATTCCATGGAATCCATGGCTTGGAGCTAAATTTGAATCATCAACAATGGCACAAATTGAACAGTTTGAAAAAATATTAAATACCGCCAATATTCAAACTTTAATAAGAAAATCGCGTGGACAAGATATTTCCGCGGCATGTGGACAATTGAAAACTGCGACGTAATGCAACAAGAAAAACAATAAAACGACCCAGAGCCATTATTACAATGTGGTAGAATTATATAGGCCAAGCCTCTGTTCTAGTTCAGATACAGATGAGACTGTTTTATAGAAGTTGATTCTGTTGTTGTTTGCGGAAATGTTGTGGGTAACTCGAAGAGTTATCCACAATATATTCCGCAAAGTATAAAGCAAAAACCTAAAAAGGTCCCTAGAATGAGTTTATAACCACTTATTTATTGAAACAGTTTTGGGGACTGGGGAACAGTCTCAAAGTACATGAACTTATACACTACCGTTTTGGGATCTGTAGTAAATGTAAAACTATATTTTCTTCATACGATCTCATATAATCTCATATATGCACTATATTAGATTGCTTACAGATGGACAGACTTAGCAAAAGAGTTGCATCACTAAAGGATCTGGAAGAAATTTACACCATCATCGCCGAAGTCGATGCCGTAAAAACGTCGTGGCGCATTACGAACAGCATTGCTCCTCCAATTTTAGCGCGCCTTACCGAGTCCGCTATTATCACATCGACAGGGGCATCCAATCGTATTGAGGGGAATAAGCTGTCAGACGACGAAGTAAAAGCCATTTACCAAAACATCAATATCAAAAAATTCAAAACACGAGACGAACAGGAAATTGCAGGCTATATAGAAACATTGCAAAGTGTGTTTAAAAAATATGACGCAATTTCAATTTCAGAATCTAATATTCTTTGGTTGCACAAAGAAATGTTGAAGTATTGTGATAAAGATGAACGCCATAGAGGAATTTACAAAATTGGCCCCAATCGAGTTGAAGCATTGGATGCATTGGGAAACATAATTGGTGTCGTTTTTGAACCAACGCCACCACACCTTGTAAAAAAGGAGATTATGGAATTGATAGATTGGTACAATGCAGCAATTGTTAGCAAACATCCACTTATCGTTATTGCAAATTTTATATTTGAGTACTTAGCAATACATCCTTTTCAGGATGGAAACGGCAGGACTAGTCGATTGTTGTCAAATTTAATGTTACTACGTAGCGATTATTTATTTACTAAAATTGCGTCTCATGAGCAAATAATAGAGGCCAATAAAGCTGAATACTATAAAGTCCTTAATTATACACAAACGACCTGGAAAATGAATAACGAGGACGTTTCGCAGTGGATTTTGTTTTTCTTGAAAATAGTGAAAACTCAGGCACAAAAAGCTATCGAATTCATGAGGAATGATAATTTTGAGCAATTATTGTCGGCCAAACAACTTGTCGTGTGGGAGTATATTTTAAGCTTGCATGGCAAGGAATTCAGCCGTAAAGATGTCATTGAGGCAACAGGGATGGTGGCAGTAACAGTCGAATCTGTTATCAAAAAATTTTTGAATATGAATAAAATTACGAGGCTCGGGCAAGGTCGTGCAGCTAGGTATAGGCAACGCTTCCAATAGATGCATTTTCTGCATGCTTTGAAACTACAATTCTTTCGTCAAAACATGACAAGACTTTCTGCAGAACCAACTCACTAATCGTAACTTTTTAGAAGATTGACCACTATGGGACTGTTGCAATCGCTGCAAAATTGCGTGCCTAACCGCTTAAAACCTTTGAAAACGCTAGTGGCTCGTCTCAATTGGCGAAACGTTTGCAACAGTCCCATTTCGCAGGAGTGCAACTCTCGCGGGGAAGTCTCAAAGTACATGAACTTATACATATCTTGTAGAGTTTGACAAAAACCAGATTTATTGTTTTATAATTGTATTGTAAATACGTAGATTATTTAAATAATGTCTAGTTTTCGATCTGTAATAGTTATTTGCATAACCGTTCTTGTAATTGCGTTTTTTTCTCTCACACTGATTGAAACAAACACTAGATATCAATTTCTAGTTAAAGGTGATGTTTGCATCGCATTTGATAGAAAGGAGTCTGCATTAAAAATAATAGGCGCAAGTGGCTGCATCACTATTCCACTTATTAAAACAGCTGAGCAACAAATGCGCGAATTAATAGAAGCAGATGTAAGTAAAAAAATTCAAAAGGGATTGCTCGGGAAAAACAGTGCTTCGAATCAATGATTCCGCACCAAACATGTCCAAAATACTCCAATAGTTCATGTACAAATTGCGCGCATGTAAATACGTAACTCATCGTTTTGATATTTTGGGACTGTTGCAAACGCTGCAAATTCGCGTGCCTAACCGCTTAAAACCATTGAAAACGCTAGGGCTCGTCTCAAGTGGCGAAACGTTTGCAACAGTCCCTAAATGCCTTGTTAGATGTATTTAATGTTAGCTCTAACGCGTATTCTCACAAGGCATCGCAAATTAGTTGCTTTATTTGAAA